>NZ_JASCOY010000131.1:0-11033 GCF_029960075.1 Pseudomonas sp. PS02290 | reverse complement strand
ACACCAGCCATAAATTCCGGAACGAGCTGGTGACCCATGGTTTAAGGCAGAGCATGAGTCGAAAAGGCGAGTGCTGGGATAACGCCCCGATGGAGCGATTTTTTGGCAGCCTGAAATCGGAGTGGGTGCCTAAAGAAGGATATTCGTCAGCGCATGAAGCACAGTTGGACGTGCAGCGTTATGTCATGCGTTACAACAGCCGCCGGCCCCACAGCTACAACGGCTACTGTTCGCCTGTAGCTGCGGAGCGAGCGGCTGCTTGAAAACCTAAATGGGTGTCCAGAATCACTTGACCAGTTCAGCTTGCTCGCGAAGGCGATGGCTCAGGCCAGGGAGATTTATCGCCTGACCTGGCCCCGTCGCGAGCAAGCTTGCAACCCCGTCCGTGAATCAGGGCGGCTGATTGCCCCGTAACACCCACGCCAATAGCCCTTGTTTGCTGGCGCGGGGGCGCATTAGATTAGCCAATGATCCTGGCCCACCAAAATAATCTGCAGGGATACGCATGGCGCTCACCGACCAGTCCACCCAGGTTCGATCCGGCGAAGAACTCGACGCCGGGTTGATCGACCCTTACCTGAAAGCCCATATCCCCGGCCTGAGCGGCAGCGCGCAGATCAGCCAGTTTCCCGGTGGCGCGTCGAACCTGACGTACCTGCTGAAGTACCCCGAGCAGGAATTCGTTCTGCGCCGCCCGCCGTTCGGTCACAAGGCGAAAAGCGCCCATGACATGGGCCGCGAATTCCGCATTCTCAACCAGTTGCGCGATGCCTTTCCTTATTGCCCCAAGGCCTATGTGCACTGCAACGACGAGACGGTGATCGGTGCCGAGTTTTACGTAATGGAGCGGGTCAAGGGCATCATCCTGCGCGCCGAATTGCCCGCCGAGCTGAACCTCGACGCCGCGCAAACCGAAACCCTGTGCAAGAGTTTCATTGATCGGCTGGTCGAGCTCCATCAAGTGGATTACACCGCCTGCGGGCTCGGCGATCTGGGCAAGCCCGAAGGTTACGTTGAGCGGCAGATTCGCGGCTGGACCGAGCGCTACGAGAAGGCACGCACCGACGACGCGCCCAGCTGGGAAAAGGTCGCGCGCTGGCTGGACGAGAAAAAGCCCGCGGACCATCCCGTTTCAAGCCTGGTGCACAACGATTACCGCTTCGACAATGTGATCCTCGACCCCGCTAACCCGATGCAGATCATCGGCGTGCTCGACTGGGAGCTGACCACCCTGGGCGATCCGCTGATGGACCTGGGCAACAGCCTGGCGTACTGGATTCAGGCGGACGACCCGGCGCCGGTGCAACTGATGCGGCGTCAGCCCAGCCATGCGCCGGGCATGCTCACCCGCGAGCAGTTCGTGGCGTACTACGCCGAGCGCTCGGGCATTGCCATCGACAATTTCGACTTTTACTACACCTACGGGCTGTTCCGTCTGGCGGGCATCGTCCAGCAAATCTATTACCGCTTCTTCCACGGCCAGACCCAGGACAAGCGCTTCGCCCAGTTCATTCACATGAATACCCTGCTCGAGCGCATGGCTTTGCAAGTGATTGAGCGTTCCAGCCTCTGATTGCGACACGACAAGGAAAACAACAATGTCCAAGACTCAATTGTTCGACCTCGATGGCAAGATCGCTTTCGTCTCCGGCGCCAGCCGTGGTATCGGCGAAGCCATTGCCAAGCTGCTGGCCCAGCAAGGCGCCCATGTCATCGTCTCGAGCCGCAGGATCGACGGCTGCCAGCAAGTGGCGGACGCGATCATCGCCGACGGCGGCCAGGCCACGGCCATTGCCTGCCACATCGGTGAAATGGAACAGATCACAGCAGTGTTTGCGCAGATCCGCGAACAGTTCGGTCGGCTGGACATTCTGGTGAACAACGCGGCGACCAACCCGCAGTTCTGCAACGTGCTGGACACCGACCTCGGCGCGTTCCAGAAGACCGTCGACGTGAACATCCGCGGCTATTTCTTCATGTCCGTGGAGGCCGGCAAGCTGATGCGCGAACACGGCGGCGGCAGCATCATCAACGTCGCGTCGATCAACGGCGTCTCGCCGGGCGTGTATCAAGGCATCTATTCGGTGACCAAGGCGGCAGTAATCAACATGACCAAGGTGTTCGCCAAGGAGTGCGCGCAGTTCGGCATCCGCTGCAACGCCCTGCTGCCCGGCCTGACCGACACCAAATTCGCCTCGGCGCTGGTGAGCAACGAGAAGATCCTCAACACCGCGTTGGCGCAGATTCCCCTGAAGCGGGTGGCGGCGCCGAGCGAAATGGCGGGGACGGTGTTGTACCTGGCCAGCGATGCCTCGAGCTACACCACCGGCGTGGCGTTGAATGTGGACGGAGGGTTCCTGTCCTGAGCCTCTTGAGCACACTTGAGCCGCTGAGGTAAACCTGAGGCGTTCCTGATGGAATAAAGATTCCATCGGGAACCCCCAACCGCCTACATTTTCCGCACAACAACAGGTCTTAAAGGACACGCTGTCATGCGCGGGAATTCTCTTCCAGAACTGGGCGTCGGCCTGATCGGCACGGGCTTCATGGGTCGGGCTCATGCCCTGGCGTTCCACAACGCACGCACCACCTTCGATCTTCCCTTCAACCTCAAGCTCGTCGCGCTGGCCGATGCGGATGTTGCGCGCGCGGAGCAGTGCGCAGGCAGTTGGGGGTTCCAACGCAGTCATGGCAACTGGCAACAGTTGATCAGCGATCCGGCGGTCAGTCTGGTGGCGATCACCACGCCGAACCTACTTCATTTCCCCATGGCGATGGCCGCTCTTGAAGCGGGCAAAGCGGTGTACTGCGAGAAGCCGCTGGCGGTGAGTCTGGAACAGGCGCGGGAGATGCAGGCGGCGGCGCTTAAAGCAGGCGTCGTGACGAGGGTGGGCTACAACTATCAGCACAATCCGATCATCGGGCTGGCGAAGCAGATGATCGAAAGCGGCGAGCTGGGGCGGATCGTCAGTTTCCAGGGGGAATTCAGCGAGGACTTCATGGGCGATGGGCTGTCGCCCTGGTCCTGGCGCTGTGAAGAGGCCCATGCCGGCGGCGCCCTGGCCGACCTCGGCAGCCATTTACTGGCAATGGCGCGGTACCTGCTCGGCGACGTAGAGGCGGTGTGCGCGGACTCGCAAACGGTGCACCGACAACGCCCGGCCACCCACGGCAGCGAAGAGCAACGGGCGATCAGCATCGATGACCAGACCTACGCCCTGCTGCGCTTTGCCAACGGCGCGCGGGGTACGTTCGGCAGCAGTTGGCTCAAGCACGGGTACAAGAATCACCTGAGCTTCGAAATCGGTGGCACCGAAGGCACGTTGTCGTTTGATCAGGAACGCTTGAACGAGCTGCGGCTATACCGGGCCGGCGCCCCGGGGCGGGACGGCTTCCAGCGGATTCTGGCGGGGCCTGCGCAACCGGGCTATGCGTCTTTTTGCCCGGCGCCGGGGCATCAGTTGGGCTACAACGAGCTGAAGACGCTGGAGGTTTTTGAACTGATTCAGGCGCTGGGTGGGCAGGGTTCGAACGGGACGGACTTCGCCGAGGCCATGGAGGTCGAGCGCCTGGCCACAGCGATTCGCATTGCGGCGAAGGAGATGCGCTGGGTGAGTGTTTCGGATGTTTGAGTCGATTGTCAGAACGGAAATCAAGGGTGGTCAATACGGCCTCATCCCGGCTAAAGCCGGTCCCACTAACAGCGCACGCGGTGTGTCAGGGCGTACACGCTCTTTATTGTGGGACTGGCTTTGCCGGGAAGGCGTCGGGTGCCACACCGCGAAATTGAGGGTGTTCACGCCGGCCCCTTCCCGGCTGAAGCCGGTCCTGCACCGTGAGCCCCAAGTCCCAATCAACCATTCACCGCTGCCACGCCTTGCAGGTAGAATGCTGCGCTTCCGGGCAGCCCTTCTGCCCATCTGCCCGATAAGCGCCTTCCCATGCCGTTCGAACTCACCGTTGAACCCACCACCCTGCTGGTGCTGGCTGTCGTTGCCTTTGTCGCCGGTTTCATTGATGCCATTGCCGGCGGCGGCGGTCTGTTGACCACACCTGCCCTGCTCACTGCCGGCCTGCCGCCGCACCTGGTGCTGGGCACCAACAAGCTCAGCTCGACCTTCGGCTCCGCCACCGCCGGCTACACCTTTTACCGCCGCAAGCTGTTTCACCCGGCGCAGTGGAAACCCGCGCTGATCGGTACCGCCGTGGGTGCGCTGATCGGTGCGGTGGTCGCGCATTATCTGCCCGCCGAACTGCTGAACCAGATGCTCCCGGTTATCGTGTTCGGCTGCGGGCTGTACCTGCTGTTCGGCGGCACGCCCAAGGCGCCCCTGGACAGCAACGCGCCGATCAAGACCAAATGGCAACTGCCCCAAGGCCTGGGGCTGGGCTTTTACGACGGCGTGGCCGGTCCCGGCACCGGGGCGTTCTGGACAGTCAGCACGCTGCTGATCTACCCGGTCGATCTGGTGAAAGCCAGCGGCGTCGCCCGCAGCATGAACTTCGTCAGCAACGCCGCCGCGCTGATGATCTTCGCCATCAACGGCTCGGTGGACTGGGTCATCGGGTTGACGATGGGCGTGGCGGTAATGGCCGGCGCCTTTATGGGCGCTAAAACAGCGATCAAGGGCGGCGCCAAGTTCATCCGCCCTGTGTTCATCACCGTGGTGCTGGGGTTAACCGTCCGCCTGGCCTGGCAGCACTGGTTCAACTGAGCCTGAGCGCTGGGCCAGATACAGGTCGATCAGGTAGCGCGCAATCGAGCGACTGGCCGGCAGTGGCGGCAGGTCGTGGATGTTGAACCACTGGGCGTCTTCGATTTCGTCCGCC
This sequence comes from Pseudomonas sp. PS02290, assembly GCF_029960075.1. Lineage (NCBI taxonomy): Bacteria > Pseudomonadati > Pseudomonadota > Gammaproteobacteria > Pseudomonadales > Pseudomonadaceae > Pseudomonas > Pseudomonas sp. PS02290. The sequence continues at coordinate 6,203 of NZ_JASCOY010000131.1, read as the reverse complement.
TGGGGCACGATGTCGCCGCTGTCGTATTCGGCGTGAAAGCCCAGCATCATCGAGTGCGGAAACGGCCAGCACTGGCTGCCCTTGTACTGGATGTTCTTGACCGTGACCTGCACTTCCTCCATCACCTCCCGCCGCACACAGTCCTCGGCCGACTCACCCGGCTCGGCGAACCCGGCCAGGGTGCTGTAGACCCCGGTCACAAAACGCGGCGAGCGCGCCAGCAGCACCTCATCGCCGCGGGTGATCAGCACGATCATGCTCGGCGAGATCCGCGGATAGGCACGCAGATCGCAGTGCGGGCAATACATCGCCCGCTCCCCCGGCACCTGCCGGGCCGGCTGGCCGCAACTGCCGCAAAAACGGTGTTCCCGGGCCCAGGTGCTGATCTGCGCCGCGTAGCCGAGCATCTGGAACACATCGGCGTCGTCGGCGAGCATGAACTGGCGCAGGGTCTGCCACTGCGTGCCCTCCAGCGCCAACGCCTGAGAATCGCGAAGGGTCTGCACGTACACCAGCTCGCCATCGAAATGGCCAATGCCGTGTTCATGCATCAAGGGCAGGTCCTGCCGCTTCAACCATTCGCGGGGGAACAGCACGCCGTTGCTGTCTTTCAAAAAGCCTTGATCACTCTGAACCACAGCCCAACCGCCGGGGGCCTGAACATCAAGCACGGCGGTGGTCCAACGCTTCGGGCGCGTCATGCCTCAACTCCTCTGGTCACCGGCCTGGCCGTCTGCGGCCCGGTAGAGAGGCTCAGAAACGGCAGGTGGCTACGGATTCAAATAGGTCAGTCAATTGTCGAAGACCGGCTTCTGTTTGCTCATGTGAGCCACCATCGCCAGCTTCAGGTCGGCCGATTGCAACATGGCAGCGTTCCAGGTGGCAACGTATTCGAGGCCGTCGTCCACGCTGTGATCGCGCATGTAGCCGATCATGCGCTTGCTGCCGCTGATGGCGATGGGTGATTTACCGGCGATGTCCCGGGCGATGGCGAACACGCCTTCGAGCAACTGCGACAGGTCGGCGAAGGTGCGATTGACCAGGCCAATGCGCAGCGCTTCTTCGGCGCCAACGTTGCGACCGGTGTAGGCCATCTCGCGCATCATGCCGTCGCCGATCAGTCGCGGCAGGCGCTGCAAAGTGCCGACATCCGCCGCCATGCCCATGTCGATTTCGCGAATGGAGAACAGCGCATCGTCCGCCGCGTAGCGCATGTCACAGGCGCTGATCAGGTCGATGGCGCCGCCGATGCAATAGCCCTGAATGGCAGCGAGCACCGGTTTGCTGCAGCGGTCGACCACGCTGAACGATTCCTGCATCTGCAGGATCTTGCGCCGCAGCAGGCGCGCGTTGCGGCCCACGTCCTTGCCCAGTTCACTGGCCACCGACGCGAGCAGTGTCAGATCGATACCGGAAGAGAAGTGCTTGCCTGCGCCGCTGAGCACCACCACGCGGACGTCGTCGGTGTCCTCGACCCAGCGGAAAATCTCGATGATCTCCAGCCAGAACGCTGCGTTCATCGCGTTGATTTTTTCCGGACGATTGATCTGGACGTGGGCAATGTGGTCGGCCAGTTCGACCTTGAACGCACTGTAGTCAGACACGGTTTGGGATCCTTGTAGGGGGCCAGACGAGGGTAATTGCTTGACGCCGGATCATAGCAAGTCACTATGTGCGCCCGCAGGCCACGGTTGCGCCATTTGCCGGACAGCGAACCCGCAGAAATCCACGGGAATGCCATCGGTCGGCCGGCAATAAACTGAACGGTCTCAGCCCGTCACGGTCCAGAGTGATGGCTGCATGGAATCGGACTTCACGACCATGACGGCCTGGGCAGTCGAACCCGTTTCGGCGCCCGACCCTTTCTCAGGTCGCAAGAGGGCGATTCTTGACTACATCAAAAGCGGCAACCGGTATCGTGGGCCTGGATGACATCCTTGCGGGTGGTCTTTCGCGCAGCCACGTGTTTCTCCTCGAAGGAGAGCCCGGCACCGGCAAAACCACCGTCGCGCTGCAGTTTTTGCTGGCTGGCTCGGCGGCGGGCGAACGTGGTCTGTATATCACGCTGTCTGAAACCGAACGCGAATTGCGCGACGGCGCACGCTCCCACGGCTGGGATCTGGACGAGAACATCTCGGTGTTCGAACTGACGCCCCCTGAAAATTTGCTGGACGCTGCCCATCAGCAGAGTCTGCTGTATTCCTCGGACCTTGAACTGGGCGAGGCGACCAAGCAGATTTTCGAAATTGTCGAGCAGGTCAAACCTTCGCGGGTGATCATCGACAGTCTTTCGGAAATCCGCCTGCTGGCGCAGAGTTCGTTGCGTTATCGCCGGCAGATCCTGGCGATCAAGCATTACTTCGCGCGCTACGACACCACGGTTGTCCTGCTGGACGACCTCACCACCGAGTCCCTGGATAAAACCGTGCACAGCGTTGCCCACGGCGTCATCCGCCTGGAAGGCCTGACGCCGACCTATGGCGCCGAGCGTCGACGCCTGCGGGTGGTGAAATACCGCGGCCAGAAGTACCGCGGCGGCTACCACGACTTCAACATCATGGACGACGGGATCCAGGTGTTTCCGCGTCTGGTGGCGGCCGAGCACCGCACCGGGTATGTCAGCCGCCAGATGAGCAGCGGCATCAAGGAAATCGACGCCCTGCTCGGCGGCGGGTTGGACAGCGGTTCGAGCACGGTGATTCTGGGGCCAGCCGGGACCGGTAAATCGCTGATTTCGCTGATGTTCGCCGCTGCAGCGGTAGAGCGTGGCGAGAAGGCCGCGCTGTTTATCTTCGATGAAGAGCTCGGCCTGCTGTACACGCGCATGAGCAAACTCGGCATTGACCTCCGTGCACTTGAAGCGACCGGCAATCTGCTCATCGAGCAGGTCGATGCGGCAGAATTGTCACCGGGTGAATTCGCTCACCGCGTTCGCCGCTGTGTCGACGACCTGGGCATCCAGACCGTGGTGATCGACAGCCTCAACGGCTATCAGGCGGCGATGCCTGAAGAAAACGCGCTGGTCCTGCACGTGCACGAATTGTTGCTCTACCTCAACCGTCATGGCGCCTCGACGTTCATGACCGTCGCCCAGCACGGTCTGGTCGGCGACATGCAGACGCCGGTGGACATCACCTACCTCGCGGATTCAGTAATTCTGCTGCGGTACTTCGAAGCAATGGGTCAGGTCCGTCGGGCCATTTCCGTCATCAAAAAACGCACAGGCACCCATGAGTCAACCATTCGTGAATACCGCATCAGTGGGTCCGGCATGACCATCGGCGAACCGCTGGAAGCCTTTCAGGGCGTATTGCGTGGCATCCCTCAGTACAACGGCGATAACAATCCGCTACTACCGGACACCGACGCGTGAGCACTCCGGGACAGTTATCGGAGCGGGCGATTATCCTCGCCCCCCTCGGACGCGACAGTCAGCTCGCGCTGACCATGCTGCAGGAAGCCGGCTACCCGGCGATCATCACCCACGATCTGCCGCAGCTGTGCAGTGAACTGATGTCCGGCGCGGGACTTGCGATCATCGCTGATGAAGCGTTGCGCAGCGCGGACATCAACCCGCTGCTCAGCCTGCTGGCCAACCAACCGGCTTGGTCTGACTTTCCCATCGTGTTGCTGACTCATCACGGCGGCCCGAAACAGAACCCCTCGGCGCACCTGGGCAAGATGCTCGGCAACGTCACGTTTCTGGAGCGGCCTTTTCATCCTGCCACGCTCATCAGTCTGGTCAGCACCGCCGTGCGCGGGCGTCGACGACAATACGAAGCACGGACTCGACTGGAAGAACTGCTGGAAAGCGAGCAGCGCCTGCAACATGCGCTGAAAGCCGGACGGCTGGGGTCGTGGCAGCTGGACACCGAGTTCCTCGGTCTGGATTGCTCGGACATCACCAAGGCGCACTTTGGCCGGGACGAGCGCGATCCGCTCTCCTATCACGAGTGGCTGAGCTCGGTGCACCCCGAAGACCAGCCGCGCATGCAATCCGTGTTGCAGCACACGCTGGACAGCGGCGCCGATTTCATCATCGAGTTTCGCAACGTCTGGCCGGACGGCTCGGTGCACTGGATCGACATCCGGGCCCGGGCGATCCGTGCGCGCAATGGCCGCGTCAGCCTGCTGTCCGGCGTGACCTCCGACATCACCGAGCGCAAGCTGGCCGAACAGCAGCTGCGACAGCTCAACGAAACCCTGGAGCAGCAGGTCGAGGAACGCACCTCCCAGCTGCGCCATAACGAAGAAGTCCTGCGCCAGTCGCAGAAGATGGAAGCGGTGGGCCAGCTCACCGGCGGTATCGCCCACGACTTCAACAACATGCTGACCGGCATCATCGGCAGCCTCGAACTGCTGAGGCGTCGTCTGGCGCGGGGTCGCACCGACGATCTCGATGGCCTGATCGACCTGGGCGTGACCTCGGCCAATCGCGCCGCCGCCCTGACCCACCGCCTGCTGGCGTTCTCGCGCCGTCAGTCGCTGGACCCCAAGCCGGTCTTGATGAACGATCTGGTCAATTCCATGGGCGAACTGCTGAACCGCAGCGTCAACGAGAGCATCCGCCTCGACATGTGCCTGGACCCGGAACTGTGGACCGCCGAGGCTGACCCCAATCAACTCGAAAGCGCCCTGCTCAACCTGGTGCTCAACGCCCGCGACGCCATGCCCGATGGCGGCATGCTGATGATCGAGACCTTCAACCGCCGCCTCGATCGCGACTTCACCAACGCCTACGAAAACCTGCTGCCCGGCGACTACGTGGTGCTCAGCGTGCGCGACACGGGCTGCGGCATGCCGGAGAACGTCATCAGCCGGGCATTCGATCCCTTTTTCACCACCAAGCCGATCGGCCAGGGCACCGGCCTGGGGTTGTCGATGATCTACGGCTTCAGCAAGCAGTCCCACGGACACGTAGCGATCGATAGCCAGGTTGGCCACGGCACCACGGTTCAGCTGTTCCTGCCGCGTTATCACGGGGTGTCGCAGCAAGATGCTCCCGCCCTCCCCAACGACACGGCGCAGGCCCGTGAGGGCGAAACCATCCTGCTGGTCGAAGATGATCCAGCGGTGCGCGCGCTGGTCAGTCAGGTGTTGAGCGAGTTGGGTTATGCCTACGTGGAAGCAGGCGATGCGGTCGGGGCGATTCCGATTCTGGAATCCGGCCAGCGTATTGACCTGATGATCAGCGACGTCGGCTTGCCGGGCATGAATGGACGGCAGCTGGCCGACATTGGCCGCCAGCTGCGCGCGGACCTGAAAGTGCTGTTCATCACCGGCTACGCGGAAAACGCCAGCGCCCGCTCGGGGTTCCTTGAAGAAGGGATGCAGATGATCACCAAGCCGTTTGCCTTTGACCAACTGACGGCCAAGGTGCGGGAGATGATCGAGGGCTGACGCGAGACAGGTGCAGACACAAAAGCCGGCGATTGCCGGCTTTGTTGTTTGTATCTGAGGGGCGGCAGAATCAGTTGAGCAGCGTCTGGATCTGCGAGTGCAGGGTTTCCATGGTGAACGGCTTGGCCAGGATCGGGGCCTTTTTGGTGATCGGGCTGCCGCAATCGACGATCTCTGCCGGATAGCCGCTGATGAAGATCACCTTGAGTTCCGGTCGCAGCTTGACGGCGGGCTCGGCAATCATCACGCCAGACACCCCGCCGGGCAGGCGGTAATCGGTGATCATCAAATCGAGGTGGGGTTTGGTGGCAAGAATTTCGAATGCCTGCTCCCCGTTCTCCGCCTGCAACACCCGATAGCCTTCGCCCGACAGGTAGTCGGACAGCAGCATCAGAATGAGCGGCTCGTCTTCGACGATGAGTACGACATTTTCTGCATCAGAGCTCATTTGAACGCCTTTGATCTTATAGATAGCTGCCATTACGACCATGGCCCGCGCTGGAGGTTGCGCAGAGTGATCAGTTATTTGATTGTTGGGCTTTAGCGTTGAACATGGTCGGCCTAACGGCCTCCCGTTTCGCCTTCGGCGAGTTACTTGATAAAGCCCCAAGTAACCAAGGGCTTGTGCTCCTGGTTGGGCTCCTCCTCCGTCGGAGTACCCTCACTCCGACGACGCTCCGTGGGCCCGCGCCGAACGGACATCCATGTCCTAGCGGCGCTCTCGCGGCATCCATGCCGCTCGGCCCACTCCGCGTCGTCTGCGTTCAGCCTGCACCCAAGTCGCGATTTGTGGTGTTTGGGCT
>NZ_JASCOY010000130.1:0-11200 GCF_029960075.1 Pseudomonas sp. PS02290 | reverse complement strand
CGATTGGCCGTGACAGACGATGAAAGTGTGTTGGCTGTACCGAAGGCATCGCGAGCAAGCTCACTCCTGCAGGGATCGCGTTTGACAAGAGAATCCCGCCGGGCCCCGCCCTGCTGAGGTGTGTGTATGCAATTCGAATGGTCCTACTTTTTTTCTCTGTTCTCGGTCGCTGACTTCTGGGAATCCTGCATCACCGTGATCGAGCTCAGCGCTCTGGGCTGGTTCATCGGCATGCTGCTGGGTTTCCTGCTGGCCTCGGCCAAGCTCTCGACCGCGCGCTGGATCAGCGTGCCGGCGTCGATTTATATCTGGTTCTTCCGCAGTGTCCCGCTGCTGGTGTTGGTGGTGTTTACCTACAACCTGCCACAGATGTTTCCGGTCACCCGCGACGTGCTGTCCAACCCCTTCTACTCCGGCCTTCTGGCTCTGGTGGTCACGGAGGCGGCGTACATGGCGGAGATTCACCGGGGCGGCCTGATCTCGGTCGCCAAGGGCCAGAAGGAGGCGGGCCGCGCCTTGGGTGTTGGTCTGATCGGCATGCAGCGTCTGATCGTCATCCCCCAGGCATTCCGTATCTCCCTGCCGACGCTGGTGAATGAATACATCACCGTGGTGAAACTGACCTCACTCGTGTCAGTGATTTCCCTCACCGAGCTGCTGACCGTGGGCCAACGCCTCTACGCGCAAAACTTTCTGGTCATGGAAACGCTGTCAGCCGTCGCGGTGTATTACGTGATGATCGTCACGGTGTTCGGCTGGCTGTTTCACTGGCTGGAGCAGCACCTTGAGCTGAGCAACCGCAAGCCGCAAACCCTCGACGACAGCGCCCTGACTCACCTGCGCGCCAGCCTCGTCGCGCAGCCTGCAGTGATGCGCGAGCAGGCCACAGGTCCGGGGGCTGCGCCGGCGCTGCAACTGGTCAACATCCACAAAAGCTACGGGCAGCATGAAGTGCTTAAGGGCATCAATCTGGAGGTGGAGGCCGGGCAGGTCATCTCCATCATCGGCCCGTCGGGCTCGGGCAAGACGTCGCTGATTCGCACGGTCAACAGCCTGGAGACCATCGACAAGGGCGAGATCATCCTGTTTGGCGAAGGCTACATTCACGCGGGCGACAACCCCAACGCGCCGCAGATCCGCCGGGGCGTGCAGCGCATAGGTATGGTGTTTCAGAACTTCAACCTGTTCCCCCACCGCACCATCCTCGACAACGTGACCCTCGCGCCGCGCTATCACGGCCGCGACCGGGACCTCAGCGAGCAACGCGCCTACGCCCTGCTCGACAAGGTCGGGCTGCTGGCCCACGCGCACAAATACCCGCATCAGCTATCCGGCGGTCAGCAACAGCGCGTGGCGATTGCCCGAGCGCTGGCGATGGACCCTCAGATCATGCTGTTCGACGAGCCGACTTCTGCGCTGGACCCGGAGCTGGTGGGCGACGTGCTGAAGGTCATCGCCGACTTGGCGAAGGAAGGCATGACGATGCTCATCGTCACCCATGAGATGGACTTCGCCCTGTCGATTTCCGACCGGGTGATTTTCATGGAAAACGGCATCGTGCAGGTCGACGCCGCGCCGCAAACGATTCTTGCCGACCAGTGCGGCGAGCGCGTGCGCAGGTTCATGGGGCTGGATCTCGCCGTGACGCAACAAACGCCTGCGCTCAAAGAAGCTTGAGCCTCACAGCCCCAACATCAACCCGCTCAGGCGCTTGACCTTGCGCCGCAGCGCCTCTTCAAACACGCCCTGACGCGGCTCGATCAGGCTGAACCAGTGCTTGGCCCGGGTGATGCCGGTGTAGATCAGCTCCTTGGTCAGCACCGGGTTCAGCGCCTCCGGTAGAATCAGCGCCGTGTGCGCGAACTCCGAGCCCTGGGATTTGTGCACCGTCATCGCGTACACCGTTTCCACGTCATTGAGCCGGCTTGGCAGCACAAAGCGCACGCCGCCGCTGCCGTCGTTACGCGGGAACGCAACACGCAGCGCCTGACGGTTTTCCTCGACCGGCCCCTCGGGCAAACGCAGGGCGATGCCGATGTCGCCGTTCATCAAACCCAGCCCGTAATCGTTGCGTGTCATCAACACCGGGCGCCCCTCGTACCACTGATGATCGCTCTCGATCAGTCCGGCGCTGAACAGCGTTTCAGTGATCCGTCGATTCAACCCTTCCACGCCCCACGGCCCTTTGCGCACGGCACACAGCAGCTGGAACTCATCGAACGCATTCAGCACCTGCCGCGCCCACTCGACACTGCGCGGGTCTTCGATCTGCGTCAGGTCTTGCGGCCGCTGCGCGTGCATCACGCCCAGATAATGGCGATAGCCTTGCGGGCCATCGCCGTGACCGTCGAGCAGCAGTCGCGACAGCGCGCGGTCCTGCTCACCCTTGAGCACCAGGGAAAACAGGTCCGGGTACTGGCGAGCCGCTAGCAATGCGCGTGCTTCCTGGTCCTGCTGCTGATTGACCAGCTTCGCCAACTGACCGATGCCGCTGCCGGCCACGAAACGCCGTGAATGGCGCAGCATCACCACCTGTTGCGCCAGGGCGTGATGCTGATCGTCGCCTTGCTGCAAGCCGCTTCCGGCAAGATCTTCCCCGCTGACCGATTCCAGCCACGCCTGGGTCTGCGGGGTGTACATGCCCGCCTCCGCGTCGCGGCACAAATCGCCCAGCACCGCGCCCGCCTCGACCGACGCCAGTTGATCCTTGTCGCCCAGCAGCACCATCCGCGCATGGGGCGGCAGCGCGTCCAGCAGGTTGGCCATCATTTCCAGGTCGATCATCGAGGCTTCATCGACCACCAGCACGTCCAGCGGCAACGGGTTGCCCGCGTGATGCCGGAAATGCCGTGTGCCCGGACGACTGCCCAGCAAACGGTGAACCGTCGTGACCTCGCTGGGGATCTTCTGCCGCACGTCTTCCGGCACTTGCAGCGACTGCACCTGATGACTGATCGACTCGGTCAGGCGTGCCGCGGCCTTGCCGGTCGGTGCCGCCAGACGAATACGCAACGGCTTGCCGCGCTCAACCGCTGGCGATTGCAGCAGTGCCAGCAAACGCACGACCGTGGTCGTCTTGCCCGTGCCGGGGCCGCCGGTGATGATGCTGAACGCGCCTCGGGTTGCCAGGGCGCAGGCCAACTTTTGCCAGTCGATCAAGGCGTCAGGCGCCTGGTTGGCCGGGCCGAACAGCGCATCCAGCCGCTGGGGCAAATCGCTGAACCCCGTTTCCACCTGAGCCAGTCGACGACGCAACGCCGCATCGATCCGCCGTTCATACGTCCAGTAACGACGCAGGTACAGGCGCCGATCGGACAAAACCAACGGCCTCTGTGCCGCTGCTTCGCTGAGGTCCCCTGCGTGGGCCACCAGCGCGCTGGCTTCCAGCGCCTTGCACCACGTCGCGCCGTCGAGGGATTTGAGCAGCGAGGACGGCAGCAGCATCGGCGTCGACAACACATCGCCCTCCGGCGGCAGCGACAGGGCGAAGTCCGGCTCTTTCAAGGTTTCATAGAGGTCCAGACAGACGTGCCCGTGGCCCAACTGGTGGCTGGTCAGCGTGGCCGCCAACAGCACCAGCGAATCGGCGGCAGGATCGAGCTCAGCCAGAAACGCCACGAAGGCTTTGTCCAGCGCGCGCAACCAGCCGCGTTCGACCCAGCGCTGCAGCAACAGCAGCAAATCCTCCACGCGACTGAGAGGTTTCAGGTCGGCCAGGCTGTCGGCGTCCAGCGCCGTGGGCATCAAGTGAGCGAAGGTGCGGTTCATACGAGGTCTCCTGACAGCACGTCGGCCGTGATCGGCGCTCGGCCCTGAAACAGCAGATCGAGACTTTCGATCAACTCACGGGGCGGTCGGGTGAACCACGCGCCCTGACTCGCAGCACGGCTGCCGCGCACGAACAGGTACACCGCGCCGCCCATGTGCCGGTCGTAATCGTAATCGGCGAGCCGCGCCTTGAGCTGACGATGCAACGCCAGCAAATAGAGCACGTATTGCAGGTCGTAGCGGTTGTCCAGAATCGAGCTTTCCATCGCCTGCTCGGTGTAGGCATCGTCGTCGACGCCCAGCCAGTTGGATTTGTAATCGGCAACGAAGTAACGGCCTTCGTGCTCGAACGTCAGGTCGATGAAGCCCTTGAACATGCCGTTCAGCGAAACCGTTTCTGCCGCCGCCCTCGGCGCACCGTTGTGGGTGTATCGGCGAACCAGCGCGTCCATCTGCGCCACATCGACTTTCGAGCAGGCGAACCAGAACTCCATTTCGACGCGGTACTGGTTCGGCTGATCCAGCTCACACAAGGCCATGGCCTGCACATCTGAGCCCAGACGCAGCGGCAGGGTCAGCAGATGCTGGAGCCAGTCGGTCAGCGTGTTGATCCAGCCTTTCCAGTCGCGCCTATTGCAGCGTTGGGCGACGACTTTCTCCAGCGCAAGCGGATCGGCAGCCGCCTCGGCAAAGCCCTTTTCGCCCGCCCATTCCAACAGCCCGTGCAGGAAGGTGCCGGGGTTGGGGCCACGCGGGAATCGGTGGATATCGCCGCCGCTGACCATGACCTCGCGCGGCGCATCCGGATCGAGACGCTCATCGTCGAACAGCTTCTGCGCTTGCGGACTGTCCGGCGACTGATCGCCGCTGTCAGTGATGGTGTCGCCAATGCGCAGCGCGCTGTAGGACGCAATCCACCAGTTCTCCCGAGCGCTGCGCCGGGGCACGCGCGGCTTGCTCAATGCGACCTCGTTGCGCGGCGCGCTGAAGGATTCGGTGGTCGGCAGTGGAACGGGTTCAACTTTCACGGCCGGGTGGTCCTCTGCCAGCGATCGCAGCCATTGGCCCAATGCCACTGACTCAGCCAGCTTCTGCCCGCCGCCGAGCAAATAACCCAGGGCCGAACGATGGAGTATCGAGGCGCTGTTGCTGCCGCGTTTGAGATCGGCAACGCCCAGCCAGCACGCGTGTTGCGCGCGGGTCAGGGCCACATAAAGCAGACGCAGGTCCTCCGCCAGACGCTCGTCATCCGCCTGTTCGATCAGCGCCGGCGTGGGTTTGAGACTGATCTGCGCGTGGCCTTCGGCGTCATGGAAGTGCAGCGGCAAACGGCTGCCGTCCACCGGCTTCGTCGAGCAGATGAAGGGCAGAAACACCAGCGGGTATTCCAGGCCTTTGGATTTGTGAATGGTCACGACCTTGACCAGTTGCTCATCGCTTTCGAGGCGCAGGATCTGCTCTTCCCCCGCTTGGCCGGACAGGGCCAGATGCTCGCTCAGATGACGAATCAAGGCCTGCTCGCCATCCAGCTCGGCGGCGGCCTGCTGCATGAGTTCGCTGAGGTGCAGCAGGTTGGTCAGCACACGCTCGCCATCGGTTCGCTGAACCAGCGCCTGCGGCAGTTTGAAGTCGTGCAGCAGCCGCCGCAGCATCGGCAGCACGCCTTGGGTGCGCCAGATGCGTCGGTAATCGCGGAACTGCATGACGCGGTTTTCCCACGCCAGCTCGTCCTGATTCAACAACTCGAGTTCGGCCAGCGGCAACGCGAGGGTGATGCAGGCCAAGGCCGCGCGCAGGGTTCGCTCGGCGTCAGGCTCGGCGCAGGCCTTGAGCCAGGCGAGCAGGTCATGGGCTTCTTGCGCGGCGAACACCGAGTCCTTGTCCGAGAGGTACACACTGCGCACGCCCCGCGCCGACAACTCGCCACGCACCGCCTGGGCTTCCTTGCCATCACGCACCAGAATTGCGATGTCGGCAGGCAGCAGTTGTCTCAATGGCTCTCCAGCTTTGGCAAAGCCCGCTTGCCCTTGTTGCCCGGCGTTGAGCAAACGCACGATCTCACTGGCGCAGCTCGCCGCCAGTTGCTGACGATAGACCGTGCCCGACACTGGCTGATCGGTTTCCAGCTGCCAGACGTTGAGCGCCGCAAGCACCTCACCGTCGACCTGCAACGTCTCTTTACGGCCCTGAGACCCGACTGCTAGAAACGGCACGGGATTATCCTCAGGCGTACGGAACAAGAACGCGCCGCGACCGGCCTCGCTCGTTTCCGCGCGCGTGAACACGTGGTTCACCGCATCGACCATCGCGTGGCTGGAACGGAAGTTGGTGCCCAGCGTGTGCAACCGCCCGGTGGTGGCCTGACGGGCGCGCAGGTAGGTATAGATGTCGGCACCACGGAACGCGTAGATCGCCTGCTTCGGATCGCCGATGAGGAACAGGCCGGTGCTCTCGTCGTTGGCCTCAAGCCGGTAGATACTGTCGAAAATGCGGTACTGCACCGGGTCGGTGTCTTGAAACTCATCGATCAGCGCGACGGGAAACTGCTCGCGGATCAGGGTCGCCAGGCGCTCGCCACCGCTCCCGCGCAGGGCGGCATCCAGGCGCAGCAGCATGTCGTCGAAACCCATCTCGGCGCGGCGCCGCTTCTCTTCTTCGAAGCGGGCGCCGACCCATTGGGACGCGTGTTCAAGCACCGCTGCATCGGGCGTTGGCAGCGTGTCCAGCGCCACCTTGAGCTCGACCATCGCCTCGAACGCTGGGTGCGACGGCGGATTGTTCTTCCACGCTTCGGCGATGCCGTCCGGGGTCAGCCGGGTGAAACCGGTGCCGAGGTCCAACTGCTCTTGCTCGTCATCATTGGCCCAGGCAATCAGCTTGTCGAACCAGGGCCGGAAATAACGCTCCTGCATCTTGCGGCCATCGACCACTTTGCACGCGACGCCGTCGATGCAGATCGCGTGCAGCTCCGCGGCCCAGTTGGCCCAGGGCGCCTTGAGCTGGCGGAGGGTTTCGCGCCGCTCCTGAATCGACTGCTCGATGATCTGCGTCGGGGTTTGCGTCACGCTCGCCCGCTCGCTGCCGAACAACGCGCGCACCCTTGGCAGCAGCGCCGCAGGGCCGCCCCAGTTCTCGCGCACCCATAGCAGCGCGTCGCCGCTCATGGGGTAACAGAACTTGCGCCAGTAATCGCGCAGCACTTCGCTCAGCAAATCGGTGTGATCGGTTTCCAGGCTCTGGGTGAACAGGCTGCCGCTGTCGAAGGCGTGCTCGCGCAGCATGCGCTGACACCAGCTGTGGATGGTCGAGACCGCCGCTTCGTCCATCCACTGCGCCGCGATGTCGAGACGGCTGGCGCAGCCGGGCCATTGCTCAATGGCGAACTCGTCCCGCAATCCAGCGATCAACGCATCAGGCGCTTCGATTTCTTCACGAAAGAACCGCGCGGCCTCCGCCAGTCGCGTGCGAATACGGTCGCGCAGTTCCTTGGTCGCTGCGTCGGTGAACGTCACCACCAGAATCTGCGGCGGTAACAGCTCTCGGCCGAAGCCAGAAATCTCGCTGCCGTGACCCAATACCAGACGCAGGTACAGCGCCGAGATGGTGAACGTCTTGCCGGTGCCGGCGCTGGCTTCAATCAGCTGGCTGCCTTTCAGTGGGAAGCGCAGCGCCAGAGGTTGTTGTGCGTCACTCATGCGCCGGCCTCCTCGCGAGAAAGTGCCTGCCAAGGCGCTTCAAAAATCGGTTTGTACAGCGCTTCGCACCAACCCACGAATTCCTCGCTGCCCATCAACGCATCAAAGTCCGGGAACTGACGCGCCAGCGCAGTGCTTTCCGCGCGCTCGCCCTTGCTGTTCTGACCATCGCCTTCATAGGCCTTGCGCGCGGCGGCTTCGGCTTTGATTTCATCGTTCTGGCCTAGCCAGGCAAACGCCGTCTTCACCGCAATCGGAAGCGGTCGCTGCATGCCTTGATGCCAGGCCAGCAGCAGGTCATTCAGCGTGCGCGTGGCAGTGTCCTTGTCCAGCGGCGGCAGCAAGAGCGTCTCGTCACTCGCCACCAGCGCGGTGGTCAACGGCAGATCGCACGCGCAGGCCACCAGGTGGTTTACCCACGGTTTGGTCAGGCGATGCCACTTGCGTGTCTTCTTGCTGGCGATGGCATTGGGGATAGCTGTGATCGCGAGTAACTCGTTCCGAGGATTCTGATAAAGCCCGTCGACCCAGCCATCAAGCTCGACGCCCTGATGCTGATAACTGACCGGCAACGCGCTGTGCAGCCGCACCGGCCAGCGAATCAGCAATTCGTGATAGCGGGCGACGAGGTCGGGTAGCGGTTCGATCAGTTCATCCTGCAGCAACGTGCCAAACCCAGCCATCGGCAGCAAGCCGCTGCCCTGCAAGCGCGTTGCCTGAGCATGGAGCGATTCCTGAATGTCCTCGGGATCTGTGAGCGCCGCTTGCAACAGACTGTCGCTGAGGCCATAGCGCTCGAGCGCGTCGAGTACGAACGGCTCCTCGTCCGCCAATGGCGCTTCGGCGACTTCAAAGAATATCTTCAAGCGCTGACTGAAGAAGTGCTTGACCGGATTGCGCAGAAAATCCTGCAACTGCATCAGGCTAAGCGGCTCTTCCTGCTGGTGCTTTTGCAGCGCTTTTATTTCGCCTGCTTCGGTGAGGGCTTCGTGCAGCACTTGCCACTCGCGGGCAAAGCTGAAGAACTCCGGGTTCTCCTGGAAGTATTTGGCGCTGAAAGGCTGCAGCGGATGTTCGACGGTAAGTTTGTGCAGCAACTGCTGGCCCGGATCACGCTTTTTATCGTCCTCGGGCTCGATGGCATCGGCCAGCCGCCAACCGCTGGACAGATGATCGCGCAGCTGCCCGATGAGCACCGAAGCCGGCCGCTCGGAGTTGTCGCGAATGCTGCGCCCCACCCAGCTGATGTACAGCTGATCACGGGCGGACAACAGCGCTTCCAACAGCAGATAACGATCATCCTCACGCCTGGAACGGTCGCCGGGACGGTAATCGCTGCCCATCAGATCGAAATCCAGCGGCGGCTGCGCGCGTGGGTAATCGCCATCGTTCATACCCAGCAGGCAGACGATTTTGAATGGAATGGCGCGCATCGGCATCAGCGTGCAGAAGTTGACCGATCCGGCCAGAAAGCGTTGGGACAACCGCCCTTGATCAAGCCCGGCCAGCCAGGCTTCACGCACGACCGTCAACGGCAATTCTTCTTCCAGGCCAACGGTCTCGCAGGTTTGCAGCCAGGTTTCACGCAGGGTTTCCAGCTGACTGAGCAGGTAGTCGTCGTGCTCACTGTCGGCCATGAAGAACAGCTGCATGATCGCCTGAAGACGCGCGCCCCACATCGCGGGCGTCGCGGGTTGGGAGAGTTCGTTGTGCGCGACCTGAAGCGCGTCGATCAGGGACACCAACGGGCCAATAAGAGCCGCATCCAGCCCGCCGATTTCGTCATACGGCTGAATGCCGTCGTAAGCCGCACCCGCCCCAACGGCGTACCCCAGCAACATGCGACGCAGACCGAAATGCCAGCTGTTCTGCTCAAGCTGTTCCGGTAGCCCTAGCCCTTCACGCTGCTTCGCATTGAGCCCCCAGCGCACACCTGCTCCCTCAATCCAGCGGTGCAGGGTTGGCAGGTCTCGCTCATCAATGCCGAACCGCGCTCGTAATGCGGGGACGTCCAGCAGATCGAGGATTTCACTGACCGGGAATCGACTGTCCGGAATCTTCAGCAAATGCTCGACGGCGATCAGCAACGGATCACGGCCACGCTGGCCCTGATCGGCGAGGGTAAAGGGGATAAAGCGGCGATCGTCGCGATCCAGTTGGCCAAACACGGCGCGAATGTGAGGGGCGTAGCTGTCAATGTCTGGGACCATGACGATGACGTCCCGCGGACGAAGGTCCGGATCCTTGCTGAAGCGCGCGAGCAGTTGGTCGTGGAGCACCTCCACTTCGCGCTGGGCGCTGTGGGCGACATGAAAGCGAATGGAGCGGTCGGTCTTGATATCCACGGGCGGCCAGACTTCGCGGGTCTCGCTCAAGGGGCGCAGCTCGAGGATATCGTCCTGAAGTTGATTCAGGAGCGTCTTGGGCTCGCTCTCGCTGAACAGGTCGATGCGCCCGTCGCGAAAGATCGAGCGATAGCTGTTCGGGTCGTCATGACTGTCGAGCAGATTGATGTAGTCACGACCCTGCTTGCCCCACGCAGCCAGTAACGGGTGAGCGTGCTGGTGCAGCGCATCAGGGTTCAGCACCACCGGCATGCCGGGTTTTCGTGATTGGCGTTTGTATTCGTGGCGCAGGAGATCCTTGTCAGCCACGATGTCTGCCCAGTGATGGCGGCAAGGGTTGTGAACGCAGAGCAGGACCTGACTGAAACGGGCTAGCCCGGCAAGCGCCTCTAGTGCCTGGGCGGGCAAAGAGGAAATACCGAAAACGATCACCCGCGCCGGCAAACCGGCCGGTGCCTCGACCAGGCTATTGATGCGTTCGATGTAACGTTGATGCACGCCGGCCCGGCTCTGGGCCATCCCCTCTGCCCCGACATCATGGAGCAGCGCACGCCACAGTTCGGCCTGCCAGCAGTTCTCTGCTTTGAGCGGCTTTGCCTCTCCCCGCCCGGTCCTGAGTTGATGCTTGCCCGCGGCCCAATCCTCCAGCCAGTCGGCGCGATACACCTGATATTGGTCGAACAGATCGGCAAGCCGCTCGGACAACTGGTAGCGCTTGCGCAGGTCTGTATCGGCCGTCAGGAATCGCTGCAGCGGCTCGAAGTGTGGCTGATTGATCAAGCCGGGGAGCAGTCGCATCAATCGCCAGGTCAGTGGAGCTTTATCGAGCAACGAGGTTTCCGGAATCTCGGCCTTGCCCAACACCGCACGGTAAAGCTGCCACATGAAACTGCCAGGGAGCTGCACATCGATCGCAGCGGCAATGCCGCAACCCCCTTGATCGTCGTCCTGTGCATCTTCTGCCAAAGCAAGCTTCAGCCACTGCGCAATGCCGTTGCTTTGAACCAGCGCTACTTCGTTTTCAAGCGGAGTCAGGGGATAACGCCGCATCCAGGACACCACAAGGCCACGCAGTTCATCCAGGCGATTCCCATGGACCACCATAAATCCGGGGTTGAGATTGGATGTCACCGGCATAGCTGCGTCCCTTGGTCTTTCAAAAGAGGGAGAAGACTACCAGAGGGAGCGGACTTGTTAGCGGTCGATCTTGTTAGGGCGACTGACAACTGCGCTCATCCGCTGTTTAGGTATGAGGATGACTGCCCGCTTTTCCGCGCGCAAAAAACAAAACCCCATCTGCTTTCGCAAATGGGGTTCTGGAATTTAATCTTGACGATGACCTACTCTCACATGGGGAAACCCCACACTACCATCGGCGATGCATCGTTTCAC
>NZ_JASCOY010000012.1:0-102562 GCF_029960075.1 Pseudomonas sp. PS02290 | reverse complement strand
GAGTAAGTCTTGGCTTGCTTACATCCCTGTGGGAGTGAGCTTGCTCGCGCTGGCGTGAGATCAGGCTCACATCTGGTGACTGATACACCGCGATCGCGAGCAAGCTCACTCCTACGGGAACGTGTTCACTGAAACAACAGAATTCAACACAGGTGCTCTATGACCACAGCCAACGTTTACCAACAGCGGCCAGCGACCGAGGCCAAAGCCGAGTCGCCACTGTTTCATGCTGACCTTCAGAGCCTGATTGGCAAGGGCCGCAGCAATCCGGGCGTCGTGCTGCGGGAGAAAAAACTGCTTGGCCACCTGACCATCCGTGGCGATGGCCACGACCCGGCGTTCGCGGCCGGCGTGCACAAGGCGCTGGGCATGGAACTGCCGGGCGCGCTGGCGCTGGTCTCCAGCGGCGATAGCTCGATCCAGTGGCTGGGCCCGGATGAGTGGCTGTTGATCGTCCCGACCGGTGAAGAATTCGCCGCCGAGCAGAAGCTGCGCGAAGCGCTCGCTGGTCTGCACATCGCTATCGTCAACGTCAGCGGCGGGCAATCGCTGCTGGAGCTGACCGGTCCGAAGGTGCGCGAAGTGCTGATGAAGTCCACCAGCTATGACGTGCACCCGAATAATTTCCCGGTGGGGAAGGCCATCGGCACGGTGTTCGCCAAATCGCAGCTGGTGATCCGCCGTACCGGTGAAGAGACCTGGGAACTGGTCATCCGCCGCAGCTTTGCCGATTACTGGTGGCTGTGGCTGCAGGACGCGAGCTCGGAGTATGGTTTGGGCGTCGCTGCCTGATTCCGGATTGACGACACGACCTGTGCTGATCGTTCCCACGCTCAGCGTGGGAACGCCGCCTGTGATGCTCCGCGTCACTCGACTATGGACGCGGAGCGTCCTGAACCGCATTCCCACGCAGAGCGTGGGAACGATCAAGGAATATCTATGAGCCGCGCCCCCGATACCTGGATTCTGACCGCCGACTGTCCCAGCGTGCTGGGCACGGTGGACGCGGTGACGCGTTACCTCTTTGAGCAGGGCTGCTACGTCACCGAGCACCATTCG
The DNA here is from genome assembly GCF_029960075.1 of Pseudomonas sp. PS02290. Lineage (NCBI taxonomy): Bacteria > Pseudomonadati > Pseudomonadota > Gammaproteobacteria > Pseudomonadales > Pseudomonadaceae > Pseudomonas > Pseudomonas sp. PS02290. The sequence goes on along the minus strand of NZ_JASCOY010000012.1, from coordinate 101,503 downwards.
TTCGATGACCGGCTGTCCAGCCGCTTCTTTATTCGCGTCGAGTTCCGCCAGCCGGAGGGATTTGACGAGTCGTCTTTCCGTGCCGGCCTGGCCGAGCGCGGCGAATCCTTCGGCATGATCTTCGAGCTCACGGCCCCGAATTACCGCCCGAAAGTGGTGATCATGGTCTCCAAAGCCGACCACTGCCTGAACGATCTGCTCTACCGCCAGCGCATCAATCAGCTGTCCATGGACGTGGTTGCTGTCGTCTCCAATCACCCGGACCTCGAACCATTGGCGCGCTGGCACGACATCCCCTACTACCACTTCCCTCTCGATCCCAACGACAAACCGGCCCAGGAAGCGCGGGTGATGAAGGTGATCGAAGACACCGGCGCCGAACTGGTGGTGCTTGCCCGCTACATGCAGGTGCTGTCGCCGGAGCTGTGCCGCAAGCTCGATGGCAAGGCGATCAATATTCATCACTCGCTGCTGCCAGGCTTCAAGGGCGCCAAGCCCTATCACCAGGCTTACAACAAGGGTGTGAAACTGGTCGGCGCGACGGCGCATTACATTAACAACGACCTCGACGAAGGGCCGATCATCGCCCAGGGCGTCGAAGTGGTCGACCACAGTCACTACCCTGAAGACCTGATCGCCAAGGGCCGCGACATCGAAGGCCTGACCCTGGCACGCGCAGTGGGTTACCACATTGAGCGCCGGGTGTTTCTCAACGCCAACAGGACGGTGGTGCTGTAGGTGGTAGCTGCAAGCTTCAAGCTTCAAGCCGCAAGAAAAGGCGGTGTTCACACTTCTTGCGGCTTGTAGCTTGCCGCTCGAAACCCGATCCACTCTCTATCCAACAATAAATAAAGAGGTGATGGCATGTCTGGTAATCGTGGTGTGGTGTATCTCGGCGCAGGCAAGGTCGAAGTACAGAAAATCGACTATCCCAAGATGCAGGACCCGCGCGGCAAGAAGATCGAGCACGGGGTGATCTTGCGCGTGGTTTCCACCAACATTTGTGGTTCCGATCAACACATGGTGCGTGGCCGAACGACGGCCCAGGTTGGCCTCGTACTGGGTCACGAAATCACCGGTGAAGTGATCGAGAAGGGCAGCGACGTCGAGAATCTCAAGATCGGCGATCTGGTGTCCGTGCCGTTCAACGTCGCCTGCGGCCGTTGCCGCTCCTGCAAAGAACAACACACCGGCGTCTGCCTGACCGTTAACCCGGCCCGTGCCGGCGGTGCCTACGGTTACGTCGACATGGGCGACTGGACCGGCGGGCAGGCCGAATACGTGCTCGTGCCCTACGCCGACTTCAACCTGCTCAAGCTTCCCGATCGCGACAAGGCGATGTCGAAGATCCGCGACCTGACCTGCCTTTCCGACATCCTGCCGACCGGCTACCACGGCGCAGTGACTGCCGGCGTTGGCCCGGGCAGCTCGGTGTACATCGCCGGCGCCGGTCCCGTGGGGCTTGCCGCTGCTGCCTCGGCCCGCTTGCTGGGCGCTGCAGTTGTGATCGTCGGTGACGTCAACCCGGTGCGTCTGGCGCACGCCAAGGCGCAGGGTTTTGAGATCGCCGACCTGTCCAAAGACGCCCCGCTGCACGAGCAAATCGCCGATCTGCTGGGTGAGCCCGAAGTGGACTGCGCCGTCGACGCTGTGGGCTTTGAAGCGCGCGGTCATGGCCATACGGGCGCCAAGGCCGAGGCACCGGCCACCGTACTCAACTCACTGATGGGCGTGGTTCGCGTCGCTGGCAAGATCGGCATTCCCGGCCTTTACGTAACGGAAGACCCGGGCGCCGTGGACGCTGCCGCCAAGGTGGGCGCGCTGAGCATTCGTTTCGGCCTGGGCTGGGCGAAATCCCACAGCTTCCACACCGGCCAGACACCGGTCATGAAGTACAACCGTCAACTGATGCAGGCCATCATGTGGGACCGCATCAACATCGCCGATGTGGTGGGCGTGGAAGTCATCAGCCTCGACGATGCCCCGCGCGGTTATGGCGAGTTCGATGCCGGTGTGCCGAAGAAATTCGTCATCGATCCGCACAAACTGTTCAGCGCCGCGTGATCCTCTGACGCTCACAAAAGGCGACCTTCGGGTCGCTTTTTTTATGTCCGACGTAGGGTTCTAACCCGACATTTGTAGGGCGTTTCTGAAAATGGTTGAGGAGCGCTTGAATTGCGTTCCTGCTTGTTTCAGCTGCCTTTTCTCCGTGCTATTTGTCCGGCCGGTTTTTCAGGTGGCGGGTCATGCATGGTTGTCAGGTGGGTTAGAACATCGATTCATTTCCTCGTCGCAATGCCGCTGCTCTGGCTGCCGGCGACGTTGGCAAGCGCTCACCTGGAGCCCTTTTCGTCGGGCTGGGCTTCCTCGGAAATGTTCTTTGAAAATCCGAATGCCTGCATCTGGGCCGGGGTCGACCCGCCGGTCTGCGAGGCAGGATACCGCGCTGCTTACCGACAGCATGTGCGAGTGGCGCCGACCTACCGTGAGCTGGCGGACTGCGAGGCGGACTTCACCCCGGGTGAGTGTTTCGCGGCCGACGTTTCCCGGCTCTGGTCGCCCTGGCTGTCCGGTTTCGCGATCATCACCCAGGTTCAGCTGACATCCACCGGGGGTAGCCCCGACTCCCAGGTGCGCCTCTTCAGTGAGCCGCTCTATCGCGGCGCCGATCATCAGGGCGGCACGCGCTTGATCAGCCTGCGGGAGAAGCTTAACAACGGCGAGCATTTCGATAAGGCATTCATTCGCCACCGAGTCCTTCAGGCGGGTTCGAAGGCTGCGAATCAACGGCTGGCGCGGACCTTCGAGCCGCAGCGCCTGTTTTATGTGAGCGAACCCTGAGACCCTGCGTGGAACTTCCCTTCGAGGGGCGGTCCAACGCGTGTTTACCCGGCCATGGCCGGTCTCCCGGAAAACGAGGTTGTTGCGATGAAAGTTTCACTGAAAAACGTACGCGGTGCTGCGCTGGCGAGCCTGATGGCGCTGGCAGCGACGCCGGTCTTCGCTTTCAATCTGAATGACGCGGCCAATGCTGTTTCCAATGCCACCGGCGGCCAGCAAAAGGCAACCGCCGCGCCTGAAGCAGCCGGGCTGTTGAACACGCTGGGCACCCAGTTGAACGTCACACCGGAGCAAGCGGTTGGCGGGACTGGAGCCTTGTTGGGGCTGGCCAAAAACAAGCTCGCCGGCAACGACTATTCGCAACTGAGCAAATCAGTGCCAGGCCTCGACCAGCTGGCCGGCACATCAGCCCTTGGTAGCCTGAGTGGTCTGGGCGGACTGTTGGGTAATTCCGGGAGCAGCAACTCTGCTCTGGATAGCGCACTGGGCAACGTGCAGAGCATGGGCGACGTGAACAAGGCGTTCAGCGCGCTGGGCATGAACAGCAGCATGGTCAGCCAGTTCGTCCCGGTGATTCTGCAATACCTCGGTCAGCAAGGCGCTGGCGGTTCGGCGTTGCAGGCGTTGAGTGGCGTCTGGGGCGCCAAGTAAATTGAGTTGCCGCGCCCCTGCAAAAGGGGCGCTTGTTGCCAAGAAGTGGTGCTAGGAAATCAGGCCGCGTAACTCGGCAATTCGCGCATCCTTCTCTTCCCACAGCCGGTTGACCCAGTCCTGCACATACACGCGGAACACCGGGTCGTTCTCGTAATCGCCCTGCCACAGCGCCGGGTCGAGTTCGCGGGTCTGGATGTCGACGATCACCCGCGGCACCCGTCCTGAAATCAAGTCCCAGAACCCCGGAATGCGCGCACTCGGATAAACGACCGTCACATCGAGCACCGCGTCCAGTTGCTCACCCATCGCCGCCAGCACAAATGCGACGCCGCCCGCCTTGGGCTTGAGCAAGTAACGATAGGGCGAAGCCTGCTCGGCTTTCTTGGCTGGGGTAAAGCGCGTCCCCTCCAGGTAATTCACCACCGTCACCGGCTGACGTTTGAACAGTTCGCACGCCTCCCGGGTGATTTCCAGATCCTTACCCTTGAGCTCGGGATGCCTGGCCAGAAACGCTTTCGTGTAGCGCTTCATGAACGGGTAATCGAGCGCCCACCACGCCAGCCCCAGGAACGGCACCCAGATCAGCTCTTTCTTGAGGAAGAATTTGAAGAACGGCGTACGTCGATTCAGCGCCTGTACCAGCGCCGGGATGTCGACCCAGGACTGGTGGTTGCCGATGACCAGGTAGGACGTGTCGCCACGCAGGCCTTCGTCGCCGCGGATTTCCCACTGGGTTGGCAGGCAAATTTTGAAAATCAGCTTGTTGATCTCACACCAGGTCTCGGCGATCCACATCACTGCCGCCGAGCAGTTGTCGCGCATCTCGCTCTGGAACACCAACTTGAGCAGCGCGAAGACCATCAGCGGGCCGATCAGCACCAGCGTATTGAGCAGAAGCAGCAGCGTGACGGCAATTCCGGTGAGCAGGTGACGCATAAGGCACTCGCGGTCGACAGGGTGGCGCGCAATGATAAGCAGGCCGGGCGCCTGGCGCAAAATCCCTGGTGGCACCGACGAATGTTTCACGCCGTTTTCGGTACGCTTCCCATTGCCTGCACCGCGACTGCCCGGTGCTGCAGTTCCGGGCGCGAACCATCGGCAAAGTTATGGTCTAAACCGGGCACGCCCGACCGCTCATCCATCACGAGGAAAATGTGACGTGAAATCCCTTCTGGCGCTTATGTCTTTGCTGGCGTTGCCTGTCATGGCTGCCGAACCGACGCTGTACGGCCGTTACGAATACATTCAGGTCTCGGAGATCGGCGAGACGTTCAAAGCCAAAATGGACACCGGCGCGTTGACCGCATCGCTGTCGGCCAAGGACATCGAACTGTTCAAGCGCGATGGCGATGACTGGGTGCGCTTCCGTCTGGCGACCAAAGACGCCGACAGCAAAGTGTACGAGCACAAGGTTTCGCGCATCAGCCGAATCAAGGGCCGTTCCGAAGGCGACGATGAAGAAGAACCGGCTGACCCGACCAAGCGCCCGGTCGTGGACCTCGAACTGTGCCTGGGCAACGTCAAGCGCACCGTTGAGGTCAACCTCGTCGACCGCAGCCACTTCAACTATCCCTTACTGATTGGCGCCAAGGCCCTGCGCGAATTCGGCGCGGCGGTTAACCCGGCCCGTCGGTATACGGCGGACAAGCCTGACTGCTGATTGACGCGCGGGACTGATATCCGGCACCGTTCCGGCTTTACGCCACGTGCTCGGATGCCATGCCCCACATTCTCATTGTCGAAGACGAAGCCGCCATTGCCGATACCCTCATCTATGCCCTGCAGGGCGAGGGTTTCACCACTGCGTGGCTAACGCTGGGACAGGCGGCCGTCGACCTGCAACGCGAGACGCCCGCCGACCTCATCATCCTCGACATCGGCCTGCCCGATATCAGCGGCTTCGAAGCCTGCAAACAACTGCGTCGGTTTACCGAGGTGCCGGTGATGTTTCTGAGCGCCCGTGATGGTGAAATTGATCGCGTGGTGGGGCTGGAAATCGGCGCGGATGACTACGTCGTCAAGCCGTTCAGCCCGCGTGAAGTCACTGCACGGGTTAAGGCGATCCTCAAACGAATCGCGCCTCTGGTCGACGCCAATCCCCCCACCGGCCATTTTTCGGTGGATGCCCAGCGCGTGCTGATCAGCTATCGCGGCCAGCCCATGAGCCTGACGCGGCACGAGTTTCGCCTGTTGCGCTGTCTGCTGGAGCAACCAGGACGGGTGTTTAGCCGAGAGCAGTTACTCGATGCGGTCGGCGTTGCCAGCGATGCCGGCTACGAGCGCAGCATCGACAGCCACATCAAAAGCGTCCGCGCCAAGTTGCGGGCGATCGTCGCCGAGGCCGAGCCGATTCAGACCCATCGCGGGCTTGGCTACAGCTACAGCCCGGATCACAGCTGATGCGGCTGGGCCTGCGGATTTTTCTGGTCTATGCCCTGTTCATTGGCCTGACGGGGTATTTCGTCCTCAACACGGTGATGAAAGAGGTGCGCCCCGGCGTTCGGCAATCTACCGAAGAGACGCTGGTGGACACCGCAAACCTTCTTGCCGAGGTGCTGCAGGCCGACGTTAAAGCGGGCACCTTGAGCCAGAGCCGCTTTCCGCAAGTGCTCACGGCCTATGGGTTGCGACAGCCGGACGCGAAGATCTGGGGCATGCCAAAGAATCAGGTCAATAACCGCGTGTATGTGACCGACGCCCACGGCATTGTGTTGCTCGACTCCAGCGGAGAGGCTGTGGGGCAGGATTATTCACGCTGGAATGATGTGTTTCTCACCTTGCGTGGCCAATATGGCGCGCGCTCGACCCGCAGCGATCCTCAGGACCCTAACTCATCGGTCATGCACGTTGGCGCGCCGATTCGCGACGGTGACCGCATTATCGGTGTCGTGACCGTGGCCAAACCCAATAGCTCGCTGCAGCCTTACGTCGACCGGACAGAGCGGCGTCTGCTGTATTACGGCGCGGGGCTGATCGTTCTGGGGGTGATGTTCGCTGGGTTGCTGTCGTGGTGGGTGAGCAGCGCGCTGCGTCGATTGACCGAATACGCCCAGGCCGTGAGCGAAGGGCGCCGCGTCGAGCTGCCCCGGTATCGAGGCGGCGAGCTGGCGCAGTTGTCTGCAGCCGTCGAGCACATGCGCACACAGCTGGAAGGCAAGGACTACGTCGAGCGCTATGTGCACACCCTCACCCATGAACTGAAAAGCCCCCTTGCTGCGATCCGCGGCGCTGCCGAGCTGTTGCAGGGCGACATGCCCGCCGATCAGCGGCAGCGCTTCGTCAGCAACATCGATAACGAAAGCGCGCGCGTCCAGCAGTTGATCGAACGGCTGCTGAATCTGGCCATGGTCGAACAACGCCAGGGACTGGAAGAGCGCGTCCTGGTGCCACTTGCCGGGCTGGTCGAGGACACGCTGGCGGCGCAGGCCGCGCGCATCGAGCGCAAGGGTTTGATCGTCGAACGGCTGATTACGGCTGAGGTGTTTGTGACTGGGGAGCGCTTTCTGTTGCGCCAGGCGTTCTCCAATTTGCTCGACAACGCGCTGGACTTCACGCCAGACGGAGGCACGTTGCGCTTCAGCGCCGAGCGGGAGGGCGAGCGCGTGAACGTGCTGTTTTTCAACAGCGCCGACCCCATTCCCGAATACGCACTGCCTCGCCTGAGCGAGCGCTTCTATTCCTTGCCCAGGCCCGACAGTGGCCGCAAAAGCACTGGCCTTGGGCTCAACTTCGTTGAAGAAGTGATGCAGTTGCATGGAGGGGAAATGCAGATACGGAATGTTGCAGGCGGGGTGATGGTGGTGTTGCAGCTGCGAGTAACGCTGCGATAAAACAAGCCGGTCCGTTAACGTTGTAGACCTGGAGAGGCAAGGGTTTCATCGTCCGAAACATTCCACACAATCTCCACACTTCCCCCACGACTGCTCCACACAGACTTTTCAGAATCTCCCCATCAAAACCGGGAGAGTTCGATGAACAAGGGCATGTCGATTTACAAGGTGGGAATGATCGGTCTGTTGATACTGGCGCTGATGATCCCGTTGATGATGATCAATGGCCTTATCCAGGATCGACAGAGCAGGCGCGACGAAGTGGTCGAAGACATCGCGCGCAGCTCCAGTTACAGCCAGCACATCAGCGGGCCGCTATTGATCGTGCCGTATCGCAAGTTGACCCGGATCTGGAAGCTCAACGCGGAGTCGCGCGAGCGCTATCAGGAAACGGTTGAGGAAAAGGGCCGCTTGTACTTCCTTCCCGAACGCTTTGAACTGGATGGCAAGGTCCAGACCGAAGTGCGTTCGCGCGGCATTTACGAGGCTCGCCTTTATCACGCCGATAACACGCTGAGTGGGCAGTTCGTGCTGCCCGAGCACTTTGGCCTGGGCAATGATTTCGAGAACTACCGGTTCGATGCCCCTTTTCTTGCTGTCGGCATTACAGATATTCGTGGCATCGAAAGTGCGCTGAAGCTTGATCTCAATGGCGAACAACTGGACTTCGTTCCAGGTACCGACGTGGCGCTGTTGGGGGAGGGCGTGAGCGTCGTGCTGCCGCTGGAAACCGGCGTCGAGCAGAAGCGCCTGAATTTCGCGTTCGATCTTCGTCTGCAGGGCACTGGACAGTTGCAGATCACGCCCGTGGGCAAATCGAGTGTTGTACGGGTGGCGGCTGACTGGCCGCATCCGAGCTTCATTGGCAACTACCTGCCCGCCAGTCGCGACGTTTCCGGGCAGGGCTTCACCGCCAATTGGCAGACTTCTTTCTTCGCAACCAATCTGCAGGAAATTCTCAACCGCTGTTCATCCAGCGAAGTGTGTACCGAGTTCGCCGGTCGCAGTTTCGGCGTGAGCTTCATATCGCCGGTCGACCAGTACCTCAAGAGTGATCGCTCGATCAAATATGCGCTGCTCTTCATCACGCTCACCTTCGCGGGCTTCCTGCTGTTCGAAGTGCTCAAAGGGCTGGCGGTCCACCCGGTGCAATACGCTCTGGTCGGTGCGTCGCTGGCGTTGTTCTATCTGCTGTTGTTGTCGCTGTCGGAGCACCTGGGCTTCACGCTCGCGTACGTGTTATCGGCCAGTGCCTGTGTGGCGCTGATCGGGTTCTACGTCTGCCATGTGCTGGGCAGCGTTCGTCACGGACTGTCATTCGGCGTGGCGCTGGGAATCCTGTATGCATTGCTTTACGGCCTGCTCGGTGCCGAAGACTACGCCTTGCTGATGGGCGCTCTACTACTGTTCGGAGTGCTCGGCGTGTTCATGGTGCTGACGCGCAAGCTGGACTGGTATGCGCTGGCGCAACGTCCCGCAAAACCTGCCGCGCTGGTGGTCGAGGCGAGTCATGAGTAGTCGGGTGGGACTGCGCGAAGACCAGCAGATCGGGCACGGGCTTGCAGTGGAGATAGCGAACTGGCTGCGGACCGACGAAGGCCGATTCCTTCGCGGTCCGACGGCGCAGCCCTCACCGAGGCGGACCGATTCGCGTCGCGCGAATGAATCCGACCTCGTTGATACCTTTGATTTGAAAGCAATCAGGCGGGCGGCTGGGTTTCCAGCATCGATGGCCGCTGACTGACTTCGTAATACCAGTTCGCCAATCGCGGGTAGCTGCTGCGCCAGCCCAGATTTGGCTGGCGGAAATCCAGATAGCCCAGCGCACAGGCCACGCTGATCGACGCCACGTCGAAATGCGTACTCAGTTCAGTGACGGCTTCGGCTTCGAAGTAGGCCAGCGTGCGAGCGATTTTCTCTTGCTGGGCGTCGAGCCATTCCGCCCAGTGTTTCTCCTCGGGCCGCAGGAAGGTCTCGTACCGGATGAGCAGCGCAGCGTCCATGAGGGCATCGGCCAGTGACGCGAGCGTCAATCGCCGCCAGCGCGCCGAGCCTTCTTTGGGAATGAGAGGGTTGCCGACGTGCTGTTGATCCAGGTATTCGAGAATGACCCGGCTGTCATGGATCACGTTGTCGTCAGCCAGGCACAGCGCCGGAATCTTCCCGCACGGATTGTCGCGGCAGACTTCGGCGTCGGGGCTGACGGGGGTGAGCGCAACCGCTTTGAGACTGACCCGGCTTGCCTGTCCGGTTTCATGAAGCAGGATCAGCACCTTGCGCGCGAAGGGTGAAGCGGCGTTGTAATGCAGCGTCATGCTGGGCGCAGACATGGATATTCCTCTGATCGACCTGGCCCTCCAGACTAGTGAGGGCAAGGACGCTGTGCAATATCCGGATGATATGCCGGGCCGATTTGCGACGGCCCGGACCTGAATGTCAGACCGTCGGGACCCCGTCTGCCGAGTCTGCCGATGCCGTTCCGGATTGCGCCGAAGGTGTGCCGGTCAACAGCGGCTTGGCGACAAACCAGATGATCGTGGCGGCGACGAGATCGAAAGCGGCCAGGGCCACAAACAGCGGGCTGTAGCCAACCTTGGTGACCATGATCCCGAGCACCAGCGTGAACAGCGCCGCGCCCAGAAACCCGAACATGCCACCCAGGCCGGTTGCCGTACCCACTTCGTTCTTGCCGAAAGAGTCCGACGTGATGGCGTACAACGCGCCTGACAGCGTCTGGTGCGCAAAACCGCCAGCGCACAGCAGCGCGATGGCGACGTAAGGGCTGTCCACCAGACCGATGCAGCCAGGGCCGATCATGCACAGCGAACCGAACACCATCACCATCTTGCGCGACGTCAGCAGCGAGACGTTGAAGTGCTTGTAAAAGAACGGGCTCAGGTAACCGCCCAACACGCAGCCAATGTCGGCGGCTAGAAACGGCAGCCAGGCAAACATCGCGATTTCCTTGATGTTCATGTGGCGTTCGGTCATCAGGTACAGCGGAATCCACGCGTTGAACGTCTGCCAGGCCGGCTCCGACAGCATGCGTGCCGAAGCGATTGCGTAGAAATTGCGGGTGCCGACGATCTTCTTCCAGCTGGCGTGCTTGGTCGGCGCGTCCTTCAGGTGGGATTCCTGACCGGCAAGAATGTAATCGCGTTCCTCATCGCCCAGCAGACGCTGATTGCGCGGGTGCTTGTAGAAGAACAGCCAGCCTGCGCTCCACAGCAGACCCAGCCCGCCGACGATGACGAACGCGATCTGCCAGCCGCTGTGCAGGATCGCCCAGACCACGAGGGGAGGGGCCAGCAACGCGCCGATCGACGAACCGATGTTGAACCAGCCGATGGCGACCGAGCGCTCTTTGGCCGGAAACCATTCAGTGGTCGCTTTGATCGCCGCAGGAAAACCCGCCGCTTCAGTGATGCCCAGCAAGCTGCGCAGGAACGCCAGACTCTGCCAACCGGTGGCCATGGCCGCCGATGCGCACGCCACCGACCAGGCAATGGCGAAAACCGCGAAGCCGATTTTGGTCCCGATGGCGTCAATCACGTAGCCGGCAACCGGCTGCATGAAGGCATAGCCCATCTGCCACGCGATGACTACGTGCGAGTACTGTTCGGTGGAAATGTTCAGCTCGCTCATCATGGTGGGAGCGGCGACGGAGAGGGTGTTGCGCGCGAGATAGTTGACGATCAGCCCGCCGGTTATCAGCGCGACCATCCACCAACGGATGCCTTTGATTTTCATCGAGTCCACTCTGGGTATTGTTTTTATTTAGCGGCGATCGTTATACGTCGTCGTATGACTCGATTTAGTCAAACGCACGTTTTGTTGTCAATTGAAATACCTGCAAATCGCCATTGTATTTCTTTATGTAACTGGATTGTCACCGGCGGGGCTGGGTTTTGGGGTGATCGATTGCCTATGGAGTCGTGAGATTCGGAGGCAGAACACGGGCCAGCCGGATGTGTAAATGGCGGGAGGTCATGTGATGACTAGGATGGCGGAACGTGCTTGCCCCGCGCGAGGAGGAGCGTGGGACAAGCCAGTTGGTGGGTGGGGCAATGCGATTCGCTACTTTGGCTCGTCGTCACGCCACCAGCTGTATATCACTAGGTCTACTCCGAGATAGAAAATGCCAAATAACAGTGTTTCGTAATCCAGGAAGTAGGCATCTCGCACTTCTTCCATTGCGACAATCCATGAGATGACGTACTTGAAGTAGAAGACTATCAGCGCCAAGCCGGTCAAGCATTGAAAGAGTCTTGGTACGGTGATTCGACGGGTACCCCAGATTACAAAACACATAATTGCCAGGGACAGACCAGTTCCCATCAGCGGCCGCCGTTCACTTTCAGGATCAAGGATGCTGACGAGCGTTGAGGACCGATGCCACCTGACACTTGGGCATCAATACTGACGATGACGTCTCCTGAATGAAAGGTCGGCAATCTGTTTTTGGTCGCCGAGGCGGATGTTGTTCCAGCGATCTTTTGCGCGATGCTCCCTAACGGTGACGCAAGTTTTCCTCCGATGGAGCCAACCAGGGTTCCTATCGTAGCCCTCTGATCATTAAGCAGGTCTGCTGAGTTACGGCTCACTGGTTGTGACACCGCAAGCACCATCCGGCAAGGCCGCCCCTGTGCAAGCATTCGCTCGTAGGTTTCTTCAATCAACCGGATGACCCCAAAATGACCCTTGGTTATTTCCGGTAGGTTGATCGTTCTCAACGATGCGGCATCGTCCGGCTGCACGGTGAAGTGAATAAGCGTAAACACGACACCGTAATGGCCGACATGTTGGGTACGTTCGAAGTCCATGACATGTCCCTCGCTCAGCAATATTGCTTATTGCCGATCCTGTCCCATCCGCCTGTTACGCTGCCGGCCGCGCTCCCGTCGTTTCTGTTTTGCAGGGTGTAGGTCGAGCGGATACGGCCGTAGTTGAGCTGGATGAGTTCGGTGGGAATGCCGTCGTTGGCGAGTTGGTTGTATTCGGCAATGATCACTTCTTCGAGAATGATTTCGTAGAACTTCATTTTGTCGCCCCCTGCACGGTGTACGGAAAGCTTCACTTCCTTGAAGTGCTCTCCGGCGCAGTTGGCTGCCATCAGCTTGCAGCTCGACTTGTCGAGCATCTTGGTCAGCGTCAGGTTGCTGAGCGTGGTACGCCCGGAAGTCGCGCCGCCTGCCGTGCTGGCTGTAACGGACGCGCTCTGGTAGGTGCCGAACGAATATCCGGTGATTTCAATCCAGTCTTTACACTGCTCATCCAGTGCTTCGCCAGCAATGCCTTCAATCTTCAAAAATGCGTCGAGCGCCATTGTGGGTCTTCCCGATGGATAGTGTGGATGCCCTGCCAGGGCGGAATATCGATTATCGGGAGGGTGACTCGCAGGGGAGGCCAGCGTGGGAGCCGGAGCGTGTAGGACGCTTAGTGTTGTTGCGAGGGAAGTTTCTTACGGACTTGTTCGACTTATAACCAAGGGAGGCCAGGCAGGATGCGATGTTTTACTGCGGATGCGCGCGCCCCTGCCATCGTCAAAGCAAACCGGTTCATTGGGTACGGTTCGATGTCAATCATGCAGAAGCGGGGTTCTGCGGATCAAACCCGCTTGCGCGCCATCAATCCTTTGCAGCTGTACCATGTCGGAATGGCCATGCCCACCCAGGCGAGTACATCCCACGCGCCGTCGCCGAGCAGCGCGGCGAACAGGCCGACTGCGGTCAGCAGGGCGATCCAGCCGGGCGTGCCGAAGGTCTTCCAGAATGCCGAATGCTTCTTGTGCCGGGTCATGCGACTTCTGCCTCGACTGCGACGTTCTTGGCCGCAGCGACTGTGGCGCGACGTCGGACCCACCACAGGTACAAGCCACTGCCGAGGACGATGATCGTCAGCACATCCAGCGCGGCCCAGAGGATTTTCATCGGCATGCCGCCGTAGTCGCCGAAGTGCAGCGGTTGCGACAGCAGTAGGGCGTCCATGTACCACGGGCGTCCCAGTGTTGCGGTGACGTGCAGGTCCTGAGCGTCGATCAGGACAGGGGTCAGCAGGTGGGACGTCAGGTGCGTGTCGCCTTTCATGAAGACCGCGTAGTGATGCTCGCTGGAAAAGCGCGAGCCGGGAAAGGCAATGAAGCTCGGCTCGGCGCCAGGGACAGTGGCTTTGGAAATGTCGATCAATCGGGTCGCCGGTGCGCGTTCGGCCAGGGGCGGGGCGTCCTTGTACGGCGCGATCATGGTCATCAACGCGTCGGTGCGCCATTGCGCGATCACCAGATCGGCGCAGGCGTTGAGCACGCCAGTCAGGCCGACGACCACGGCCCAGGTCAGCGTGACGACGCCGATCAGGTTGTGCAGATCAAGCCAACGCACTCGCTTCGATTTATTCGGGCGCACTGTGGCGAAATCCAGCCGGCGCATGAAGGGCGCATACAACACGACGCCGGACACGATCGCCATGACAAACAGCAGTCCCATGAATGCCAGCAACAGCTTGCCCGGCAGCCCCGCGTACATGTCCACGTGCAGGCGCAGCATGATCATCATGAAACCGCCATTGGCGCTCGGCGTTTCCATCGCCTCGCCGGTGCGCGCGTCGAGCATGAAACTGTGGGATTCGTTCGGGTCGCCGCCCGCAGTCTTGCCCATGATGGCGTACACGCCGTTGGGGTCATCGTCGTCCCAGCCGAAATACTGCATCACGTCGCCGGGGCGATGGGCCTCGGCTGAGCGGACCAGTTGTTCAAGGTCCAGATGCGGCGTGCCGGCGGGCATTTCCTTGAATTCCGGCGCGTCGCCCGTCAGGTGAGCGATCTCGTGACTGAAGATCAGCGGCAAGCCAGTGATCGCCAGCATCAGCAGGAATGCCGTACAGATCAGGCTGGTCCACGTATGGATGAAAGACCAGCGGCGGATGGTTTGGCTTTTCATGTGGAAATCCGGAGTCAGCGAAAGCAACAAAGGCCGCTGTGTGGGAGCGGCCCTTGTTTCAGGTAATGAGAGTTTAAACGATTACCATTTGTAGTCTACGCTCGCGAGCACCGTACGACGGTCACCGTAGTAGCAATAGAAGCCGTCGCAGGTGGAAATGTATTCCTTGTCGAAGACGTTGTTGGCGTTGACCGACACGCTCACACCCTTGAGCGAGTTGGTCATGCGGCCAAGGTCGTAATGCACGGCGGCGTCGTAGACGGTGTAAGCGTTGCTGTGGCCGTAGTTGGAATCGGCGACGAAACCGTAACTGCCGATTGCAATATTGTCGGTCTCGCCAATGTAGCGCGCGCCGAAGCCCAGGCCGAAACCGTCGAGCACGCCGTTGTGCCAGGTGTAATCACCCCAGATCGCCGCCTGGTTTTCCGGCGTCAGTGGCAGCGGACGATTCTTGTCCAGCGGGTCGGTGACCTTGGTCATCTTGCTGTTGGCGTATGTGTAGGACGCCGTCACTTTCAGGTTGTCGGTGACATCGCCTACCGCTTCAAGCTCGAAGCCGCGCACCTTCGCTTCACCCAGTGGGCGCTGAACGCCGAGGGTGTCGCTGAGCACGATGTCGCGGCGGGTCAGATCATAAGCCGCTGCAGTGAAGAGGATGTTGCTGCCCGGCGGCTGGTATTTGAGGCCCACTTCGTACTGCTTGCCCGTCCCCGGCTGGAATGCCACGCCATTGGCGCCGCCTTGTTCGGCCTGGAAAGACTCGGCGTAGGAAATGTACGGCGTGAAGCCGGAATCGAAGACGTAGCTGAGCGCGGCGTTGCCGGTGAACGCGCTGTCGGTGCGGTCGTCGGACTGATCGGTGTTGTAGAACTTCGATTCGGTCTTGAGCAGATCCTGCCGGCCGCCCAGGGTCAGACGCCAGTTATCCAGGGCCAGTTGGTCCTGAATGTAGACGCCGACGTCCTGGGTTTTCTGGTTGTAATCCTGATACGCGGTGTAATCGACGTTGCTGAAGTCCTGCCCGTAAATCGGCTTGGCGATGTTGCTGGTCGGCGCGTTACCGTACTGCCATTTGTAGTTGTGATTCAGGCGCTGATAGTCGAGCCCCAGCAACACGGTGTGTTTGAGTGCGCCGGTGTCGAAGTCGGCTTGCAGGTTGTTGTCCAGCGCGAACTGGGAAATGTCCTCGTTCACGACGTTGGCGCCGCGAGCAACGGTGCCATCGTCGGACACCGAGCCGAAGTAACCGCCTGCCGTGATCCCCTGAAAGGACAGGTCACTCTTGGTGTAGCGGACGTTCTGCTTGAACTGCCACACGTCATTCAGACGGTGCTCGAACGCATAGCCCAGCGCGTAATAGGTTTTGTCGTAGAACTCCCAGTCCGGATCACCGAGGTTTTCGTGGTACTTCACGCGCCCCACGGCCGATGGGTATTTGGTGCCCTGAATCGGCAGGAACTGGCTGGTAATGCCGGTATCGTCGCGGTTGAACTGGCTGAGGAAAGTCAGCTTGGTGTCCGGGTCGATGTTCCAGGTCAGGCTCGGCGCGATGTTGTAACGCTTGTCATCGATGTGGTCCACCGAGGTGCCGCTGTCACGCACGACGCCGCTGACGCGGTACTCGAAATTGTCGGCATCGTCGATCTTGCCGGTGCTGTCGAAGCTGATCTGCTTGCGGTTGTAAGTACCGACCTGAACCTGCACTTCGTGGCTGGCTTCGGCTTCAGGGCGACGACTGACCATGTCGAGCATGCCGCCCGGCGGGGTCTGACCGTAAACCGAAGAGGCCGGGCCACGCAGGAGGGCGATGCGCTCCAGGTCCCACGTCTCCATCTTCGGCATGACGTAGGCGCCTTTTGGCAGCGGCAGGCCGTCGAGGAACTGGGTGGGTTCGAAGCCGCGGACCTTTAGCCACTCGGCCCGGCTGTCGCTGCCGTAACTGCTGGCGACCACGCCTGGCATGTAGCGAACGGCGTCGTCGATGTTCTGTACCGCGCGATCCTGCATCTGCTGCCGGGTCGCGACCGAGATCGAGCGCGGTGCTTCGACCAGTGCAGTATCGGTTTTGGTGCCCGCTGCGGTGCGACTGGCGGCGTATCCCTGCGCCGGCCCCCACGCGCTTTCGAAACTTTCCTGACTGCCTTGAATGCTGGTCGCCGGTAACGCCATCGCACCTTCAGGCGCAGCCACCAGCGTGTAGGTCCCCGCCGTGGTCAGATTCAACTGCAAGCCGGTGCCACGCAGCGCTTGGCCCATCGCGCCTGATGCGTCGAATTGACCCTGAACCGGCGCCGACGTGCGGCCCGCGGCCAGTGCCGGATCCAGCGACAGGGCCAGGCCTGCCTGACTGGCGATCTGCGTCAGCGTCGTGGACAACGGCGCGGCCGGCAGATCGTAGGCGCGAACGCTGGAAGCCTGGGAAGCGGCCATCAGCGGCGCACTGAGCATCGGTGCGGCAATGGCGACGGCGATAGCCAGCAGACTCGGTCGCAGGAGGGTTTGAAGCGTGCGGGACATGAACGGCACCTCGATGGAAATGGTTCTCAATGCCTATGTGCCGAACGAGATCTGGAAAGTGATAGGGCCGGGCGAAAATAATTTGCGCAGGCGCTAAGTAGGCCGTGATCAATGACCCTGGGTGAAAGTTACCCTTTGCCAGACAGCGGCGCTTTCGCGCATCAAATATGGTCCATGTGAGAGCGAGCTTGCTCGCGAAGACGGTGTTTCAGCTACGGAAGATTTAGCGGATGTACTGACTTCTTCGCGAGCAAGCTCACTCCCACAAGTTCTGTGGCCTGGCGATCGCATGCATCCAAGAGGGCAGCCGATTTACAGCGCCGTCGCCGGCTTCTTGTCGCTGCCGACCACCGTCACCCACCACTGCGTCCGCGCCTCGATCTGCACCGGCAGCGTGGGCGTCAGTGCCTTGAGCGCCAGGTCGGTGTTGGTCAGCGGAAAGCTGCCGGTAATGCGCAGGTCGGCGACGTCCTTCGCCACGCCGAGATGGCCCTGACGATAACGGGCAAGCTCCGCGACCACGTCTCCCAGGCGGGCGTTGTCGACCACCAGCATGCCGCGCATCCAGGCGCCGGTGCCGGGCGCAAGGGCGAGCATGGGACCGAGGCTGTTGCGATGAATCAACATCTGCTGCCCTTCGTGCAGCACCAGTTCGTGGCTGGAAGCCTGCGGATGAGCGGCGACGGCTGACTGCAGCACGCTCAACAGCGTGCCGTCAGTCTGCCGTTTGACCAGAAACTGCGTGCCCAGGGCGCGCATCTGTCCTTCGGGGGTTTCGACGATGAACGGACGCGTGTCGTTGTGGCTCCCGGTTTCCACAAAGATTTCGCCTTCCTGAAGCACGATCCGTCGCTGTGTGGCGTCGAATCGCACGTCCAGCGCGGTGTGAGTGTTGAGCCGGATCAGGGTGTTATCCGACAGGCGAATGGTGCGCTGCTCGCCGGTGGCGGTGCGCAGATCCGCCAGCCAGTAATCCACCGGCAGCAGTCGATTTCCCAGAAAAACCGTCAAGCCCAGCGCCAGCGCGACCCCTGCCACCCCGCGGCCCAGCTTGCGCAACCGCAAGCCCATGCCATCACGGGAACGCAAAAGCGCTGAACGTGCCGGGCCAGTGGTCCCGGCGAAACGCTGATCGACCATGCCCAACTGCATCCAGGCGCGGGCATGTTCGTCGCTGGCGGCGTACCACTTGGCGAACTCTTCGCGCTCGACCTCACTGCCCCGGCCGCAGTCCAGGCACAGTTGCCAGGCGATGGCGGCGTCCAGCACATGGGACGAAACAGGTCGGGTGGACAGGCGGCTCATGTTGGCTCGCCATACAGCGCGATGTAGCACTGGCGCAAACCCTGGGCCAGGTACTGACGCACGCGGGGCACCGAGACGCCGAGCTTCGTGGCGATCTCCGCGTGGGGCATGCCGTCCAGGCGGTTGTACAAAAAGGCGGCGCGCGCCTTGCTGGACAACTTTCCCAAGAGGCGATCGATGGATTTGAGGTCTTCGAGAATCAGCTGCTGCTCCTCCAGCGAAGGCTGCTCCGCCTCTGGAATCAGCATCAGCTCGTCCAGATACGCCTGTTCCAGCGCTGCCCGGCGGAAGTAGTCGAACAACAAGCCCTTCGCGATTGAGACCAGAAAGGCTCGGGGCTCGCGGGGTTCAAGCAATTGCTCGCGGCCGAGCAGGCGAATGAACGTGTCCTGGCTAAGGTCTTCGGCGCGATGGGGGCAGGCCACGTTGCGTCTTAGCCAACCCAGCAACCAGCCGCGATGGTCGCGATAGAGCGTTCCGACAAGCTGCTGCTGGGGACTTTGAAGTGACGACACAAGCGCACCGAGGAGAACAAAGGGGCTAACGAGAATTGTTCGCGATTGTGTCAGAGCCGCCCAATGCTGGCAATTGGTCCTTGTAGGAAGAAGCCGAACGGTTGATGTACGAATCGACCATTGGATTTGTGAGGCGAGACGGGATCTAGAGGTGAAACGCTAAAACGAATGCGATTGCTGCTGCCGTCGCCATTTCGCCACGCCTTGCTCCAGCTGTGCCGGGGTTTCGATCCCTTGTCGCTTGGCGTGACTGAACAGGATCATCGCGAGTTCGGCGGTTACCAAGGCATCGGCGCTGGCGTGATGGCGCTCTTCGGCGTGGAGCCCGAAGAATCGACTCCAGTCGTCCAGGCCTGCCTGACGCAAATTCGCGTTCGGGCAGACGAAAGGCGCGATGTGAGCGACATCAATAAAAGGGTGCAGCAGGCGATAGCCGAGGCTTTCCTTTAATGCGCGGCCCAGCATGTGCTCGTCGAACGCCGCATGGAACGCCAGCAGCGGGCTGTCGCCCACGAACGCCATGAAATCCAGCAGTGCGTCCACCGGCTCGCTCCCTGCGGCGATCGCGCTGGGCCCCAGCCCGTGAATCAACACGCTCGGGCTGAGTTTGTGATCGCTGCGCATCAGCGTGCGCTCGAATTGCTGCCCCAGATCGATGGCACCGTCTTCGATGACCACTGCGCCGATCGACAGCACCTCGTCCCGCTGCAGATTCAGCCCACTTGTTTCAAGATCGACCACCACCCAGCGTTGCTGGCGCAGCGTGTTCTGATCCAACGCGCCCGGGCCGGGCAGGGCGCGCAGGCGCTGTTGCTGCTCTGGCGTCAGCTCAGGGGCAACGGCGCGTTTGGGTGGCCTGAGCCAGCGGAACAAATTCATGATCAGTCGCTTACAGTTGGTAGCGCACGGTGAGGCTGGTCTGCAGCCGCTGCGCCTGACGGAACGACTCACGCAGAATGCGTCGGTCCAGATGATTGAGCACATCCGGGTCGATGCGATTGGAGTACGGCAGGTTTTGCCGGTTCTGCTGCTGATGCTGTTGCATGCGGGTTTGCTGAATGAAGTGGTAGGCCTCTTCATACGCCGCACCGTCCAGCGGGTCGATAACCTCTTTGGCCACCAGCTGACGCAGCCTTTCCAGGGTGTTGCAGGCCTCGACGCCGTTGGCCAGCGCCAGCAATCTCGCCCCGTCGACGAATGGCGTCAGGCCTTGGGTTTTCAGATCCAGCGTATCTTTTTCACTGCCTTTGCGGGCGACCACGAAATCCTTGAAACGGCCCACCGGCGGCCGTTGACGCAGGGCGTTGTCGGCCATCATGCGCTGGAACAACGCGTTGTCTGCCACCTGGGCAAGAATGCTCTGACGCAATTGATCGCCGCCGCTTTCATCGCCCCAGACCACGCGTAGATCGAAATAGATGGAAGACGACAGCAGGTTCTCCGGCGTGGCTTCGCGGATGAACGATCCGAAGCGCCGCGCCCACTCGATGCGCGACAGGCACAGCTGCGGATTGCTCGCCATGATCCCGCCCTTGCACAGCGCGAATCCGCACACGGCCAGGCTTTGGTTGATCCGTTCGGCGAGGGGTAGCAACCGGCCGCGAATCTCGGCGGCCTCGGCGGCGTCCCTGGCTTCGAACAGAATGCCGTTGTCCTGATCGGTGTACAGCGTCTGCTCGCGGCGGCCCTCGCTGCCGAAACACAGCCAGCTGAAAGCAATGCCCGGATCGCCTTTGTCTTCCAGCGTAAGTTCGATGACGCGACAGACCATGTGGTCGTTGAGCAGCGTGATGATCTGAGTGATCTGCGTGGACGAGGCACCGTGGGCGAGCATACGGTCCACCAGTTGAACGATGTCGCCGCGCAGGTTGGCCAGCGAATCGATGCGCGGCGCGCTGCGGATGGTGCGCGCCAGATGCACCAGGTCCACGCGCTGCAGCGAGAACAGGTCGCGCTCGGAGACCACGCCGCACAGGCGCTGATCCTTGACCAGACAGACGTGGGCGATATGCCGCTGGGTCATGGCAATGGCGGCATCGAAGGCGCTGGCGTCCGGGCTCAGGTAAAACGGCGCCTGAATCATGCTGCGTTCGATGGGCGCGCCGAAGTCGGCATCGACTTTTGCGACGACCTGGCGCAGATCGCGCAGCGTGAAAATCCCCAGCGGCGCCTTGGCCTCGTCCACGATGACAATACTGCCGACCTGCTGCTCGTCCATCTGGCGCACGGCCTCCCGCAGCGGCGTGTCGGGGGAGCAGGTCACCGGGTGACGCATCGCCAGTTCACCCAGTCGCGTATTCAGTGAGTATTGCGTGCCGAGTGTTTCCACCGCCTTCTGCTTTACTTGCTGATTCACCTGATCGAGCAGGCTGCTGACACCGCGCAGAGCGAAGTCGCGGAACTCATTCGAGAGCCCGAACAGCTTGATGAAGGCTTGCTTGTTCAGCTGCAGGCAGAAGGTGTCTTCGGCCGCCAGATGCTCGGTTCGCGTGGCGCGTTCGCCGAGCAGCGCAGCGAGGGGAAAGCACTCGCCGGTGGTAATTTCGAACGTGGTCTCGGTGCCGCCTTTTGCCGAATGGGGGCGCTCGCCTACTACGCGGCCTTGTTTGACGATGTAAAAATGTTCTACTGGCCCATCGCTAGGCTTGATGATGCTCTCGTCTGTAGCGTAGAAACGCAGGTGACACTGTTCCACAAGGTAGGCCAGGTGGGCGTTTTCCATCTGGTTGAAGGGCGGGAATTTTTGCAGGAACTGCATCGTGCCGTGGATGTTCTGCAGAACGGCTGTTTTGCCTGCCTGGGTAAAAGCGTCCGCTTTGCTCATGACCGATACCGCTTGTTTTTATTGACCCCATGGTCGACCGCTTATCGGGCAGTGCCCATTGGACGTAAGTCTTAGGTGACTGCGAAGGCGTTGAATCGCATCGAACCAAGGTGTAATACCGCAGCGATGCAGTTAGCGCGAGGCTCAAGGGCCCGGCATGAAGCCGACAGGATGTGCAGCGTATCTATCGCTTGCGCTGTCAGAATTGGAGTCGACAGGAAGATGAGACGGGTATGTTCGATCACAGTATTTTGAGTGATGAAGAGCGCGAAGCCCTCAATGAGGTGATGCTCGCGCCTGCGTCCCAATCGCCACAACGGGTGTTGATCGTCGATGACGACAAGGATGCTCGGGAAGTTCTGGCCGAAATTCTCAGTCTCAATGACATCAGCTGCATCACCGCCGCCGGCGGCACCAGCGCCATGCACTTGCTGCAGACCCGGCCGTCCATTGCGCTGCTGATCACCGATCTGCGCATGGCGCCGTGCGACGGGCTGGATCTGATCCGTCGGGTTCGCGAATCGGACCGTGCGGAGTTGCCGATCATTATCGTGTCCGGCGACGCCAACGTACGCGACGCCATCGATGCCATGCACCTGAGCGTGGTGGATTTTCTGCTCAAGCCGATCAACACCAAGCAGCTGTTGCGACTGGTGAAGCGGGAACTGGAAATGGCCTGATAACGCCGCCTTCGGGCTGCGTTGAAGCAATGAAAGTTGTGCAATAAAAAAGGCGGTGTCCATTTACGTGGACACCGCCTTTTTGTTTGGGTGCTGGTTACGCCCCGTGTTTCGCCTTGAACTCCCGACGGCGACGATGCAGCACCGGCTCGGTGTAGCCATTGGGCTGCCGCGTGCCCTCGATCACCAGCTCAACCGCTGCCTGAAACGCGATGTTGCTGTCGAAGTCCGGCGCGAGCGGACGATACAGCGCATCGCCTGCGTTCTGACGGTCCACGACCGGCGCCATGCGCTTCAGACTTTCCATCACCTGCTGCTCGCTGACCACGCCGTGGCGCAGCCAGTTGGCGATGTGCTGGCTGGAAATCCGCAGCGTGGCACGGTCCTCCATCAGGCCGATGTCGTTGATGTCCGGCACCTTCGAGCAGCCGACGCCCTGATCGATCCAGCGCACCACATACCCGAGGATGCCCTGTGAGTTGTTGTCCAGCTCGTTCTGAATCTCTTCCGCCGTCCAGTCGGTGTTCGGTGCAAGCGGGATGGTCAGAATGTCATCGACCGAGGCCGGCGCGCGCTGGGCGAGTTCAGCCTGACGCGCGAACACATCGACCTTGTGGTAGTGCAACGCGTGCAGCGCAGCGGCAGTGGGCGATGGCACCCACGCGGTGTTGGCGCCGGCCAGTGGATGGGCGATTTTCTGTTCGAGCATCGCCGCCATCAAGTCAGGCATCGCCCACATCCCTTTGCCGATCTGCGCGCGCCCTTGCAGACCGCATTTCAAGCCGATATCGACGTTGGAATTTTCGTACGCGCCGATCCACTTTTCCGCTTTCATCTGTGCCTTGCGTACAACAGGCCCTGCTTCCATGGACGTGTGAATCTCGTCGCCGGTGCGGTCCAGGAAACCCGTGTTGATGAACACCACACGCTCGCTCGCCGCCTGAATGCAGGCCTTGAGGTTGATTGTGGTGCGGCGCTCTTCGTCCATGATCCCGACTTTGAGCGTATTGCGCGGCAGGTTCAGCACCGCTTCGATGCGCCCGAACAGTTCGTTGGTGAACGCCACTTCCTCAGGGCCGTGCATCTTCGGTTTGACGATGTACATCGAGCCCGTGCGGCTGTTGGCGCGAGAGGTATTGCCCTTGAGGTTGTGGATGGCCGCGAGGCTGGTCAGCAGGCCGTCGAGAATGCCCTCCGGCACTTCGTTGCCCTGATTGTCGAGGATCGCATCAATGGTCATCAGGTGGCCGACGTTGCGCACGAACAACAGCGAGCGGCCATGCAGCGTGACGGGTTCGCCGGTGGGCGAGGTGTAGACGCGGTCGGCGTTCATCGTGCGGGTAAAACGGGTGCCGCCTTTGGAGACTTCTTCGGACAGATCGCCCTTCATCAGCCCCAGCCAGTTGCGGTACACCACGACCTTGTCGTCAGCGTCCACGGCCGCGATGGAGTCTTCGCAATCCATGATGGTGGTCAGCGCCGCTTCCATCAGTACGTCTTTGACACCGGCCGGGTCGGTCTGGCCGACGGGGCTCGTCGCGTCGATCTGGAGTTCGAAGTGCAGGCCGTTATGCTTGAACAGCAGCGCGGTCGGCGCCGACGCGTCGCCCTGGAAGCCGATCAGTTGGGCATCATCGTGCAGGCCGGTGTTGCTGCCGCCCTTGAGGCTGACGATCAACATGCCATCGACCAGCTTGTAGCCGGTGGAGTCGACGTGGGAGCCCGCCGCCAGAGGAGCCGCTTCGTCCAGGAACGCTCGGGCGAAGGCGATGACTTTGTCGCCGCGGACCCGGTTGTAGGTTTTGCCCTTTTCCGCGCCCCCGGCTTCGCTGATGGCGTCGGTACCGTACAGCGCGTCATACAGCGAGCCCCAGCGGGCATTCGATGCATTGAGCGCGAAGCGCGCGTTCATTACCGGCACCACCAACTGCGGGCCGGCCATGCGGGCGATTTCTTCGTCGACGTTTTGCGTGGTGATCTGGAAGTCCGCCGCTTCTGGCAGCAGATAGCCGATTTCCAGCAGGAACGCCTTGTAGGCGGCTGCATCGTGGGCGTTGCCGGCATTGGACTGATGCCAGGCGTCGATAAGCGCCTGGAATTCGTCTCGTTTAGCGAGCAGGGCTTTGTTCTTAGGTGCCAGCTCGTGGATGAGCGCATCGGCACCGGCCCAGAATGCAGCGGCGTCGAGGCCGGTTCCGGGAATGGCTTCGTTGTTCACAAAATCCAGCAGGACGTTGGCGACCCGCAGGCCACCGACTTGAACGTGTTCAGTCATTGCTTGCCTCACTCTGCTCAGCTATCTGCGCTTCAATCATGAGCGCTTTCTTGTTAAAGCCGTCGACGTCGCTGCGTGCCCTTCCAGAACATGCCGTTGCGGGCGGCTGGGCGGGGCGGCGGGCACCTGAGGTAAAGCACTGAAACAGGTTTTGGCCTTGCAGGAACATCGGATCAGGCCTGGATTCGACATCTATGTAGTGAACGCGAAGCGATACTACATGATGAGTTGCGGCATGAAAATCAGACTGAATGTGCACCGAGCGACCGGACTTGGGCATTCGGTCACGCGGCGGTGTCGGATGTTCTCAAAGAACGTGCAGATTGTTCCAGGTAATTATCAGGATCGTACACAAAATTCCTGAGGTGGTCACGCCACTGCGCGCCGGGCAGACATGCCTATACTCCCCCACAACCCATGGGGCGTGGTATTAAACAGGCCTCACTCGCTGCGGATAAAGGAGTCGTTTGTGGATCATCTTATCGTCACGGTGTCTGCGCCAGACAAGCCAGGCGTGGTCGAGCAGCTCGCGGCATGCATTGCCGATCACGGTGGCAATTGGCTGGAAAGCCGTATGTCACACATGGCCGGGCAGTTCGCCGGGATCCTGCGGGTCAGCGCGCCGGTCGACGCGCATCCGCCCCTGCGCAGCGCGCTGGAAGGGCTCTCGGCAAAAGGCATCCGCGTCCTGTTCGCCGAAGTCCTTCCGGAATCCTTGCCGGAGTGGAGGCCCATCACCATGGATCTGGTGGGCAATGATCGATCCGGGATCGTGCGCGACGTCACTCGCGTGCTGACCGAGCAAGGCGTCAACCTGGAGCATCTGGTGACCAGCGTCGAGCCAGCACCCATGAGCAGCGAAACGCTGTTTCGCGCCCATGTCGAGTTGGGATTGCCGATGGATCTTTCACTGGATGTGCTGCAGCAGCGGCTGGAAACCCTGGCGGATGACCTGATGGTGGAATTACATCTGCCCACGGACGAGTAATTGGTGTCACCGCTGCAGGCTCCGGTTTTGGCGGGCCTGCAGCGATTCCTCTTGCCTGCTCAGGCCTGGGCGCGTTTGCGTAGCGAGCGCCAGGCGTCGACGCTGTAAATGATCAACCCGGCCCAGATGAAGGCGAAGGTCACCAAGGTGGCCGAGGGCATGTGTTCGTCGTACAGCACAACCGCCAAAGTCAGCACGAGGGTCGGTGCGATGTACTGCAAAAAGCCCAGCGTCGCGTAGGGCAAATGCCTGGCTGCGGCGTTGAAACACACCAGCGGCACGAGGGTCACCGGACCCGCCGCCGCAAGCCATAGCGCTTGCGATGTGGTCCAGAACGCCGGCTGAGCGCTGTGGGCCAGCGGGTTGAAAATCAACCAGCCCACGGCCAGCGGCACCAGAATCCAGGTCTCCACCACCAGCCCGGGCAACGCCGCCACCGGCGCTTTTTTGCGAATCAGGCCGTAGAAGCCGAAGGTGAACGCCAGCGCGAGCGATACCCACGGCAGGCTGCCCACTTGCCAGACCTGCTGAAGCACACCGATCAACGCCAGCATCACTGCCACCCATTGTAAGGGGCGCAGTCTTTCACGCAGCAGCACCATGCCGAGCATCACGTTGATCAGCGGGTTGATGAAGTAACCCAGGCTGGCTTCGACCATGTGGTTGTTGTTCACGGCCCAGACGTAGATCAGCCAGTTGGCGGCGATCAGCGTACCGCTGCAGGCGAGAATGGCGAGGCGTTTGGGATTATCCCGCAGCGCTTGCCACCAGCCGGGATGCTTCCAGACCAGCAGCAGAAGCGAGCCGAAGATGGCCGACCAGATCGCCCGATTGACGATGATTTCCAGCGAGGGAACGCTGGCAAGCACCTTGAAGTAGATCGGAAACAGTCCCCAGATGATGTAGGCGCTCAGGCCCAGAATGTACCCGCGACGCGGGTTGGCAGCTTGCATGAGTGGTCCTTCGGCAAGTTTCTTGTTGTGGTGTCCTGCAGGGTGTTCAGCGTTTTCAGAACAGCTTCAGCGGTTCCTCGTTCAGCGCGGACAATTGCTCGCGCAGGGCCAGCACCTGGTCGCCCCAATAGCGTTCGGTGCCGAACCAGGAAAAGCTGTGGGGGAACGCTGGATCGTCCCAGCGACGCGCCAGCCAGGCGCTGTAATGCAGCAGGCGCAGTGCGCGCAGGGGTTCGATGAGCGCCAGTTCACGGGGATCGAAGTCGTGAAACTCGTTGTAGCCGTCCATCAATTCCGACAACTGACTCAGACAATCCTGACGATCACCTGCGAGCATCATCCAGACATCCTGCACCGCCGGGCCCATGCGGCAGTCGTCGAGGTCGACGATGTGGAAGATGTCGTCGCGGGTCATCATGTTGCCGGGGTGGCAATCGCCGTGCATGCGGATGTTCTGATGGGGCGTGGCGGCGTAGACGTCTTCCACGCGCTTGAGCAGGTCTTTGGCAACGGATTCATAGGCCGGCAGCAGGCTGCGGGGAATCACGTTGTTGTCCAGCAGGTAGTTCAGCGAGTTGTGGCCGAAGTTCTGCACGCCGAGGGCTTCGCGGTGCTGGAACGGGCGCGTGGCGCCGACAGCGTGAATGCGCCCGAGCAACTGGCCGAGACGGTACAGCTGATCAAGGTTGCCGGGCTCTGGCGCGCGGCCGCCACGACGGGGGAAGAGGGTGAAACGAAAACCGGCGTGCTCGAACAAGGTCTCGCCGTTGTGCACGAGGGGCGCGACGACCGGGATTTCGACGTCGGCGAGCTCGGCGGTGAAGCTGTGCTCTTCGAGAATGGCGTCGTTGGTCCAGCGATCGGGCCGGTAGAACTTGGCAATCAGCGGCTGCTGTTCATCGATGCCGACCTGATAAACGCGGTTCTCGTAACTGTTGAGCGCGAGAATACGGGCGTCGGTGACAAAGCCGATGCTCTCGACGGCGTCCAGCACCAGGTCAGGTGTAAGTGTTGCGAACGGGTGGGCCATGCTAACTCCTGCGCGCAGCAGGCTGCCGCGTCGGGCCAGTCATGGTAACTCAGGCGTGTTACACCTGACACAGTGGCAAGCTCACTTCCGCAAGTGCGATGCGGATTGGAAGGCTGCATCAGCAGACGACCGCGATCCTTGTGGGAGATATGCCGGCGACCAAACGCCGCGCTGTCGCGCAGCAAACACCGTCCATGTGGGAGTCGAGCTTGCTCGCGAAGAGGCCAGGACACCCGCTGCATCTTTAGCGCCTGAATCGCCGTCTTCGTGAGCAAGCTCACTCCCACAGAGGCTGTGTTTGCAGCGAGATAGCGCCTCGCCTGGACTACGGGAGATCTCCCAAAAATTAGGCGCCGATCACGCCGCCATCTTCCCGCGTGATCACCATCACCGAGGACCTCGGCTTGCCGTTCGGCACGTGCTCCGGGAAGGTCGAACCGCCGTTTTCGCCAGGGTGCTGAATGCCGACGAACAGCGCTTTCTGGTCGGGCGCGAAGCTGATGCCGGTCACTTCACACCCCACCGGCCCGACCATGAATCGGCGAATCTCGCCGCTTGCCGGGTCAGCGCACAGCATCTGGTTATTGCCCATGCCGGCGAAGTCGCCCGCGTTGGTGGCGTCGCCATCCGTCAGAATCCACAGCCGCCCGGCAGCATCGAAACCCAGGCCATCCGGGCTGTTGAACATGTTCTGCGGATTGATATTGGTTGATCCGCCCTGCGGCGTTCCTGCATGCACACCTGGGTTGCCGGCGACGACGAACAAGTCCCATGCGAAATCCATGGCGGCGGCGTCCGACCCGGTTTCCTGCCAGCGCAGAATCTGCCCGTACTGGTTTTTCGCCCGGGGATTTGGCCCGCCCACTGGCTGCCCTTCATCGCCACGCTTGATGTTGTTGGTGAGCGTGCAATAGACCTGGCCGTCCTTGGGGCTGACAACGATCCATTCAGGGCGGTCCATGCGCGTCGCTTTCACCTGGCTTGCCGCCAGGCGCGCATGGATCAGCACTTCGGCCTGATTGGCAAAACCGCTGGCCGCGTCGATGCCGTTCTTGCCGTGGCTCAACTCAATCCATTTGCCTTGGCCTTTCGGGTGATCGGGGTTGCTGTCGCCAGCGTCGAACTGCGCCACATACAGCGTGCCGTAGTCGAGGATGTCGCGGTTGGCCTTACGGTTCTTGTGGTCGACCTTGTCCCGGCTGATGAATTTGTAGATGAATTCGCCGCGCTCATCGTCGCCCATGTACACCACGACGCGGCCATCTTTGGTTTCGGTCAGCGCGGCGTTTTCGTGTTTGAAACGGCCCAGGGCGGTGCGTTTGACCGGCGTGGATTTCGGATCGAACGGGTCGATCTCCACCACCCAGCCATGGCGATTGGGTTCGTTGGGGTTTTTCGCGACGTCAAAGCGCGGATCGTGCAGGTGCCAGTTCACTTCCTTGCTTGCGGCCGTCACACCATAGCGTTTGGTTGCGGCGTCGAAGGTCTGTGCCGGATCGCTGCTGCCGAAGCAGTCGGTGAAGTTCTCTTCGCAGGTCAGATAGGTGCCCCACGGCGTCTTGCCGTTGGCGCAGTTCTGGAAAGTCCCAAGCACGTTCTTGCCGGTCTTGTCGGCGGCGGTTTTCAACCACTCATGGCCGGCTGCCGGGCCGCTCAGGCGAATCGGCGTGTTGCCGTGGATGCGCCGGTTGTATTTGGAGCCCTGGACGAACGCCCATTGCTGACCTTCGCGTTTGACCTCGATCACCGAAACGCCTTCGCTGGCCTGGGCCTTGTGCGCGTCTTCGGCCGATTGCGGGTCTTTGCCGTGATCAAACAGGTATCGGTAACTGGTGTATTCGTTGTTGATCGCCATCAGCGCGCGGCTGGCGGTGTCCGGCTTGTCGCCGGGGAAGGTAAACAGACTCATGCCGTCATTGTTGTCGCCGAACTGCAGCTCCTGCATCTTCGCCGTGCCCTTGCCACTGGGGTCGAAAGCCGGGCCGTTGGTGTGCAGCGGCTGGCCCCAACTGATCAGGACCGAGGAGCGATAGCCCGGCGGTAGACTGATGCTGTCGGCGGTGGAGGAGGGGATGCTGTCGAAGCCGAGCAGCGTCCCGTTGGCAGCGCTGACACTGGCGGCCATGACGCTGCGGCTGAGCAGGTTGCCCCCGAGAAACATCGCCGCGCCGCACAGGGCGCCCGCGCTGATGAATCCGCGTCGGGTCAGGCCAACCATGTTTTCGAGGTCGGTGGATTGGTTATCTTTTAATCGCGTCATCACGGGCTCCCTGCGGTTTAGGGCAAAACCCTATGCAGTGCTCATGACGTTATTGTGTCGGTCAAATGACGAGTCGGGCGCCAGTGGTGCGTGCAAGCGGCGCTTAAAGCGGCGTACCGAGCAGAATGTTTGAGGGCGCAAATTGAACCTTGATCTCACCGCCGACCTTGAGCTGCAAGGCGTGCAGCCGGTCCGCATCGACCACCGCGCAGAGAATCTGGTGGCTGGGAAGGACAATTCTGACTTCACTCGGGCCATCCTCGGCGTCGAGAATTTCCTCGATTTGACCGGTGAGGCAATTGTGTCCGGTTGTTTCAGCCTGGTCAGGCGCTATTAATTCCAGCCAGCCGGCCTTGATCAGGGCGAACACATCCGTGCCGATCTCAAGGCCCAGTCGCAAGGTGCTGTCGTGGGTGATCTGCGCCTCGATCGACAAGCCGCCCGCGAGCTGCAACGTGATCATGTCGTTGCGGCCCTGAGAACGAACGCCGCTGACCTGACCATGCAGCTGATTCCGAGCGCTGGTCCGCAGCATCAAGCGGCTGAGCAGAGCGAGGTCGTCAGATTCCTCCGAGGTTTCCAGCAGCTGAGTCTGTAACGCCTGCAGGCGCTGATAGAGCCGCAGCACCCGCTCGCCTTCGGCCGACAATTTGGCGCCGCCGCCTCCACGGCCGCCAACGCTGCGCTCGACCAGCGGTTTTTGCGCCAGATTGTTCAGCTCATCGATGGCGTCCCACGTCGCCTTGTAACTCAGCCCGGCGCTTTTCGCCGCTCGAGTGATCGAACCCTGCTCGGCAATGTGCTGCAACAGCGCGATGCGATGCGGGCGACGAACCATGTGCTGGGTGAGGGAAGGCGGTAGTGACATAGGGGTCGGATGCGCTGGAAGTGATGACGCCGGAGTGTAAGCCAAAACGCCTTGCACCCGAATGCTGCGGATTCCCTGATCTCCTGGCTGGCTAGTCCCCGGGCTTCGGCGTTCTTGCCAGGCAATACACATCCACCGATCTGGCGCCGGCCTTGATCAACAGTGCTGCCAGCGCATTCGCCGTCGAGCCGGTGGTGAGGACGTCGTCAATCAGGGCAAGGTGCTTGCCGATAATCGGCGTGGCGTCCCTCAGCGAAAAGGCAGACGCCAGATTGCGCTTTCTGGCTTTTGCATCCAGACCCTGCTGCGAAGGTGTTTCTTTCACGCGGCGGATCACGCGCTCATCAACAGGCAGTCCCAGGCGAGCGCCGAGCCAGTTCGCCAACATCGCTGCCTGATTGAAGCCTCGCTGGCGCAGTCGTTTTTTGGCGAGCGGCACCGGGATAAGACAATCGGGTCGGCGCATGCCATCGTTGAAGCGATGCTGCAGGGTCTCGCCCAACAGCTCCGCCAGCAGTCGGCCGAGCGGCCATTTCCGCTGATGCTTGAAGCGTGTGACCAGCGCGTCGATCGGGAAGTCGTACAGCCACGGAGCGACGACGTCATTAAAGGCGGGAGGGTTGCGATTGCAGGCGCCGCAGGTCAGGCCGGACATCGGCATGGGCAGCGCGCAACGGTCGCACTGGTCAATCAGCCACGGGAGTTCGCGCTCACAGGGCATGCAGATCGGGGTGCTTGAATCAGTCGCTTCATCGCACAACAAACACGTTTGTGCGTTTTTTAACCAGATGTAAACCTCGTGCCCGTTATATGGTTGACAGCGCATGTCGCTTCCTTAAATATGCCGAACATCCGTGTTGCGCCTGTGGGCTTCCGGTTTTGCCGCTGGGCAAAGCCGCCCGGGTCATCGTCCAGAAAACATCAAGGAGCCGCCCATGAGCGCCAGCATCAATGCCAACCTGCGTCACGACTGGAATCTAGCCGAGGTCAAGGCGCTGTTCACACAGCCATTCAATGACCTGCTGTTTCAGGCGCAAACCGTGCACCGCGCTCACTTCGACGCCAACCGCGTGCAAGTCTCGACCCTGCTGTCGATCAAAACCGGCGCCTGCCCGGAAGACTGCAAGTACTGCCCGCAATCGGGCCACTACAACACCGGTCTGGAAAAAGAAAAGCTGATGCAGGTCCAGCAAGTGCTAGAAGAGGCCGCACGCGCCAAGGCGATTGGTTCGACCCGTTTCTGCATGGGCGCGGCGTGGAAACATCCGTCGGCCAAAGACATGCCCTACGTGCTGGAGATGGTCAAAGGCGTCAAAGCCATGGGCCTGGAAACCTGCATGACCCTCGGCAAGCTGGATCAGGACCAGACCCAAGCGCTGGCTGACGCTGGCCTCGATTACTACAACCACAACCTCGACACGTCGCCGGATTTCTACACCAGCATCATTACCACCCGTACCTACAGCGAGCGCCTGCAGACGCTGGCGTACGTGCGTGATTCGGGAATGAAGATCTGCTCCGGCGGCATCCTGGGCATGGGTGAATCCCTGGACGACCGCGCCAACCTGCTGATCCAGCTGGCTAACCTGCCAGAGCATCCGGAATCCGTGCCGATCAACATGCTGGTGAAGGTGGCCGGCACGCCGCTGGAGAACGCCGAGGATATCGACCCGTTCGACTTCATCCGCATGCTGGCCGTCGCGCGCATCCTGATGCCGCAATCCCACGTGCGCCTGTCCGCAGGCCGCGAAGCCATGAATGACCAGATGCAGGCCCTGGCGTTCTTCGCCGGCGCCAACTCGATCTTCTACGGCGACAAACTGCTGACCACCGCCAACCCTCAGTCCGACAAGGACATGCAGCTGTTCTCGCGTCTGGGCATTCAGCCCGAAGCGCGCGAAGAGCACTCGGACGAGGTGCATCAGGCAGCCATCGAACAAGCGCTGATCGAGCAGAAAAGCAGCGAGCTGTTTTACGACGCGGCTGTTTGATGCGCCTTCGATCCTCCGGTCGGAGTGCAACACACTGTGGGAGTGAGCTTGCTCACGAATGCGTCAGGTAAGGCGGCATCCATGCTGAATGTGCCGTCCTATTCGCGAGCAAGCTCACTCCCACAGGTCTACGTCCGAGCGGGAGATAACGGCGTAGTCATAAATCCGCTCACGAGGCCCGCATGTCCTTTGATCTGAACGCACGTCTCGCTGCCCGTCGTGCCGAGCACCTTTATCGTCAGCGGCCCTTGCTGCAAAGCCCGCAGGGCCCTGAAGTCATTGTCGACGGCAAGCCGCTGCTGGCGTTCTGCAACAACGATTACATGGGCCTGGCCAATCACCCCGAGGTCATCGCGGCCTGGCAGGCCGGCGCCGAACGTTGGGGCGTAGGCGGTGGTGCCTCGCATTTGGTGATCGGCCACAGCACGCCCCATCACGCGCTCGAAGAAGCCCTCGCCGAGTTCACCGGTCGGCCCCGCGCGCTGTTGTTTTCCAACGGTTACATGGCCAACCTCGGCACCGTTACTGCGTTGGTGGGCCAGGGTGACACCGTGCTGGAAGACCGCCTCAATCATGCTTCGTTGCTCGACGCCGGCCTGCTTAGCGGCGCCCGTTTCGCCCGCTACCTGCACAACGATTGCGACAGCCTCGCCAGCCGGTTGGACAAAGCGGTGGGCGACACGCTGGTAGTCACCGACGGTGTGTTCAGCATGGACGGCGACGTCGCTGACCTCCCCGCGCTGGCCAAGGCGGCGAAAGCCAAAAACGCATGGCTGATGGTCGACGATGCACACGGCTTTGGCCCGCTGGGTGCAAACGGTGCGGGTATCGTCGAGCACTTCGGCCTTGGCATCGATGACGTCCCGGTGCTGATCGGCACGCTGGGTAAGTCCTTCGGCACCGCGGGCGCGTTCGTTGCGGGCAGCGAAGAGTTGATCGAAACGCTGATCCAGTTCGCCCGTCCCTACATCTACACCACCAGCCAGCCGCCGGCGCTGGCGTGCGCGACGCTGAAAAGCCTCGAACTGCTGCGCACTGAACACTGGCGGCGTGAGCACCTCGCGGCACTGATTAAACAGTTTCGCGCCGGCGCTCAAGCCCTCGGCCTTGAGCTGATGGACAGTTTCACGCCCATCCAGCCGATCCTGATCGGCGACAGCGGTCGCGCGTTGCGGCTGTCGCAGTTGCTGCGCGAGCGCGGCGTGATGGTCACCGCCATTCGACCGCCGACAGTGCCTGCGGGCAGCGCGCGTTTACGCGTGACATTGTCCGCCGCCCACAGTGAGGCGCAGGTGCAGCTATTGTTGCAGGCACTGGAGCAGTGTTATCCGCTGCTGGGCGTAGACGAATCTTCGGAGCTGGACCATGCGTGATCAGTTGATCCTGTTGCCGGGCTGGGGCCTTGGCGTCTCGCCCCTTGAACCGCTGGCTGCAGCGCTGCGAGGGCTCGACGAACATTTGCGGGTGGTGATCGAGCCGTTGCCTGACATGGACACCGACAATCTCGACGACTGGCTCGATGAACTGGATTCGACATTGCCCGACAACGTCTGGCTGGGCGGTTGGTCGCTGGGCGGCATGCTGGCGACCGAACTGGCCGCGCGCAGGGGCGAGCGCTGCTGTGGTCTGGCGACGTTCGCCAGCAACGTCTGCTTTGTGGCCCGCAGCGAGTGGCCCAACGCGATGCCGCAAACTGATTTCGACGCCTTTATTGCCGGTTGCAAAGCCGATCTGGACGGAACGCTCAAGCGCTTCAGTCTTTTGTGCGTGCAAGGCGCCGAAGAGCCACGGGCGCTGTCGAGACAGTTAAAAGCCTGCGCGCCCCACGGCACCAGCGCCGGCTTGATCGAAGGCCTGAAGCTGCTCGAGCAAATGGACACGCGCAAAGCGCTGCAAGCGTTTCGCGGCCCTCAATTGCACCTGTTTGGCGGCCTTGATGCGTTGGTGCCGGCAGAAGCATCGGCGGATG
Source organism: Pseudomonas sp. PS02290 (assembly GCF_029960075.1). Taxonomy (NCBI): domain Bacteria; kingdom Pseudomonadati; phylum Pseudomonadota; class Gammaproteobacteria; order Pseudomonadales; family Pseudomonadaceae; genus Pseudomonas; species Pseudomonas sp. PS02290. Next base: position 67,068 of record NZ_JASCOY010000012.1, on the reverse strand, counting down.
TTCTGACCTTCCAGCCTGACATCGAAGTCGGCGTGATCGAGCAGGCCAGTCACGCTTTCATTCTGGAAAACCCGCACGGCGTCGCCGCTGCAGTTCATGCGTTTTTACACGAGTCCGGTGATGACTGATCTTTCCCACTGCGCGGTGCTAAAGGCCGTGAAACAGCAACAGGTTAATGGGCAACAGGCACTACCTGACAAGCGTCAGGTGGCGGCGTCCTTCTCGAAGGCCGCGACCAGCTACGACAGCGTGGCCGACTTGCAGCGCGCCGTCGGCACCGAGCTGATGACACGGCTGCCGGACCTGGTGCCATCCCTGTGGCTGGACCTGGGCAGCGGAACAGGGTGTTTCAGCCGCGCGCTGGCGCAGCAGTTTCCCCAAAGCGAAGGGGTTGCGCTGGACCTCGCCGAAGGCATGCTGCGTTATGCACGGTCATTGGGTGGCGCGGTTCATTACGTGGCTGGCGACGCCGAGAACCTGCCGCTGCGCGACGCGAGTGTTGACCTGATGTTCTCCAGCCTGGCGGTGCAATGGTGCCCGGATTTCTCCGCGGTGCTGAGCGAAGCGCGTCGCGTGCTCAAACCGGGTGGCGTATTCGCCTTCGCCAGCCTCTGCGTCGGGACGCTGTTTGAACTGCGCGACAGCTGGCAGGCGGTGGATGGCATGGTCCACGTCAATCGCTTCCGCGAGCGCGAGGAGTATCAACGCCTCTGCACTGCCAGCGGTTTGAACGTGCGCAGCCTCGAAGTGTTGCCCCACGTCTTGCACTATCCCGACGTGCGCAGCCTGACCCATGAACTCAAGGCACTGGGCGCGCACAACATCAATCCGGGTCGTCCGGGAGGCCTGACTGGCCGTGCGCGAATCCAGGCGTTGATGGAGGCGTACGAAAGGTTTCGTCAGGAAGACGGCCTGCCCGCCACGTATCAGGTGGTGTACGGCATTCTGGCGAAATCCGGCGTTGATTAAAGAATGATCTATTTAGTCGGCGTCTGTTAGACGGGCGCTATAGTAAGCAGGGAATAGTTTGAAATATCTGAACGGATGGTCGCCACGATGAGCGCTGCATATTTCATCACGGGAACCGATACCGACGTCGGCAAGACCACCATCGCCACGGGGCTTCTCTACGCGGCGCGGCAGTCGGGGTTGAGCACGGCGGCGGGCAAGCCGGTCGCCTCCGGCTGCGACGTTAAACCCAAGGGGTTGCGCAACTCGGACGCCGTCGCCTTGCGTGCCGAATGTTCGATCCAGCTGACCTACAACGAGGTCAACCCGGTGGCCTTCGAGCCTGCCATCGCGCCCCATCTGGCCGCGCGAGAAGCAGGAGTCGCGCTGACCGTGCAGTCCTTGCTCGGCCCGATGCGGCATATCCTCGATAAGCAGGCTGATTTCACCCTGATCGAAGGGGCTGGCGGCTGGCGCGTTCCACTGGCCGATCAGGCCAATCTGTCTGACCTGGCCATCGCGCTCAACCTGCCGGTGATTCTGGTGGTGGGCGTGCGCCTGGGCTGCATCAGCCATGCGTTGCTGTCAGCCGAAGCCATCGCCAACGACGGTCTGCAACTGGCGGGCTGGGTGGCGAATATCATCGATCCCAAAACGTCTCGGCTTGAAGAGAACCTCGCCACGCTGGCTGAGCGTTTGCCGGCGCCGTGCCTGGGGCGCGTGCCGTTCATGAAGAAGGCAACCGCGGAAATGATCGCCGAGCATCTGCATCTGGAGTTGCTGGATTAAGCGTTAGGGCGTCGCCGAGTGTGAGGTGCGTCACAAGGCGCAATGCCACTAGTCGCGTCGCCGAGTAATCCGGGCGCATTGCTGCTTTAATCGCTGTGTTCGTTCCGAACAGAGGATCGTGCTCATGCAAATCTCACTGAACAACACGTTGTACCCGGGCCTTAGCGCAATGCAGGTCGGGCAGAGCCGTGTCGATCAGGCTGCGACGCAGTTGGCCAGTCCCGCGACTGAAGTGTCCGGGCGCAGTCAGTCTTCGGATTTCCAGCTTGAGCGCCTGCGCTCGGTCGATCGTCCGCAACGCTCCGACATGGCTACCAATGTGGTTGAACTGACCCAAGGCCGGATTCAAGTCCAGGCTGGCGTCAAAGTTGAAAAAGCCAGCGATGAAGCACTCGGCCCGCTGATCGATACCTTCGCCTGATCCCCCCCCCTGGTCGTGCGCCAAAGCGCACGGCTTTGGTCGCTCTTCCTTTCCTGAATAACGCCTCATTCACGCGCCCATCCCGTGCGCGCAGTGGCCTGTATTTCCCTCACGCTCTCTAGACTTAACGCACCGGTCTGAACCGCATGGCGGCGTACGCGCTCGCCTGCATCCCGCACGCCGGGAGGTGATGAAAGTTGCAGGGCGTCCCTTGACAAGGTATAGGCGTAAACGTATGTTTCAAACACCTGTTTGATCGCCGCGTGATCTCAAATCCCGGCGCCGGGGCAATGCCCCACAGTGACCACACGGTCATCCAATTCCAGGATTCACCAGCAGAGGTTTATCGCTATGCCTGACTACAAGGCCCCCTTGCGTGATATTCGCTTCGTCCGTGACGAGCTGCTCGGCTACGAAGCGCACTATCAGAGTCTGCCAGCATGCCAGGACGCCACGCCTGACATGGTTGACGCCATTCTCGAGGAAGGCGCCAAGTTTTGTGAGCAGGTCCTGGCCCCGCTGAACCGTGTCGGTGACACCGAAGGCTGCACCTGGAGCGAGTCCGGCGTAAAAACGCCGACCGGATTCAAGGAAGCCTACAAACAGTTCGTCGAAGGCGGCTGGCCGAGCCTGGCCCACGACGTCGCCCATGGTGGCCAGGGTCTGCCCGAGTCGCTGGGTCTGGCGGTCAGTGAAATGGTCGGCGAAGCCAACTGGTCGTGGGGCATGTACCCGGGCCTTTCCCATGGTGCGATGAACACCATCTCCCAGCACGGCACCCCTGAGCAGCAAGACGCTTACCTGACCAAACTGGTTTCGGGTGAATGGACCGGCACCATGTGCCTGACCGAACCTCACTGCGGCACCGACCTGGGCATGCTGCGCACCAAGGCCGAGCCTCAGGCTGACGGCTCGTACAAAGTGTCCGGCACCAAGATCTTCATTTCCGCTGGCGAACACGACATGGCCGATAACATCGTCCACATCGTGCTGGCCCGCCTGCCCGACGCACCTGCTGGCACCAAAGGCATTTCCCTGTTCATCGTGCCGAAATTCGTGCCGGCCGCTGACGGCAGCGTCGGTGAGCGCAATGCTGTGACCTGCGGTTCGCTGGAACACAAGATGGGCATTCACGGCAACGCCACCTGCGTGATGAACTTCGACGGCGCCACGGGCTTCCTGATCGGCCCGCCGAACAAGGGCCTGAACTGCATGTTCACCTTCATGAACACCGCACGTCTGGGCACTGCGCTGCAAGGGCTCGCCCACGCCGAGATCGGTTTCCAGGGCGGCCTGAAATACGCCCGCGAGCGTCTGCAGATGCGTTCGCTGACTGGCCCGAAAGCGCCGGAAAAAGCCGCTGACCCGATCATCGTTCACCCTGACGTGCGTCGCATGCTGCTGACCATGAAGGCCTTCGCCGAGGGGACTCGTGCGATGGTGTACTTCACCGCCAAGCAGGTCGACATCGCCAAATACAGCGACGACCCCGAAGCCAAGAAGCAAGCTGACGGCCTGCTGGCATTCATGACGCCGATCGCCAAGGCGTTCATGACTGAAGTCGGTTTCGAAGCCGCCAACCACGGCGTGCAGATCTATGGCGGCCACGGCTTCATCGCCGAGTGGGGCATGGAGCAGAACGTTCGCGACGCCCGTATTGCCATGCTGTACGAAGGCACCACCGGTATTCAGGCGCTCGACCTGCTGGGTCGAAAAGTACTGATGACTCAAGGCGAGGCGCTCAAGGGCTTCACCAAGATCGTCCACAAGTTCTGCCAGTCCCAGGAAGGCAACGAAGCGATCAGCGAGTTCGTGGCGCCGCTCGCTGCGCTGAACAAAGAATGGGGCGAACTGACCATGAAGGTCGGCATGGCCGCCATGAAAGACCGTGAAGAAGTCGGTGCCGCTTCGGTGGATTACCTGATGTTCTCCGGTTATGCCTGCCTGGCGTACTTCTGGGCTGACATGGCTCGTGTGGCAGCCGAGAAACTGGCGGCCGGCACCAGCGAAGAAGCCTTCTACACCGCCAAGCTGCAGACAGCGCGCTTCTACTTCCAGCGTATTCTGCCGCGCACCCGCACTCACGTGGCAACCATGCTGTCGGGCGCAAGCAACCTGATGGACATGAACGAAGAACACTTCGGCCTGGCTTACTAAGTCACCGCAAGCGTTTCCCTCAAGCCGCTTGTCCTCAGGGACAAGCGGCTTTTTTGTGCCTGCCGATCCTTGTCCCAAGGCCATGCACATTCTTCCTCATCCTATGCATGACGCGGCCGATACAGGCACAATGCCATTTAATCAGCGCTCGCATCTTTCGGTGAGGAGATAGTCCTTTTGCTGCGCCCCTCTGCCGCACGGCTCAGTCATTTTTTACCCTCTCTGGCCTTGCTGATTGCCGGACTGGCGGCCGCGTACGTGAAAGACCTCAACGTCTTCTTCACCTCACTCTTCAACGTGCTGCCCACGCTGGTGCTGTTGCTGGGCGGCGCGTATTGCGGGGTTTACAAGCGGCAGCGTGAACTGTTCCTGATGATCACGGTGTACATCGCCTATTTCCTGCTCGACACACAGACCGACTATTACCGCGATAACGGAAAGGTCCGAGAGGACGCCGCCGTGGTGTTTCATCTGTGCTGCCTGTTGCTCCCGGTCATGTTCGGCCTGTTTGCCGCGTGGGAAGAGCGGACCCATCTGTTTCAAGACCTTGTCGCTCGACTGGCGGTACTGGTCGCCGTCGGCAGCGTCGCGCTGGGACTCGAACAGAGCTTCCCCGCCGTGCTGCTCGCCTGGCTCGCCGACATCCGCTGGCCGGCGCTGCACGGAGACTGGATGAGCCTCATCCAGTTGTCCTACGTGACGTTTTTCATCGCGTTCGCCGTGTTGATCACCCAGTACCTCTATAAGCCGCGCCCCCTGCATGCCGCTCAACTGGTGGGGTTGCTCGGAATGTTCTGGGCGTTGCCGAAAACCTTCATCCTGCCGTTCACCCTGAACATCATGTGCAGCCAGGTGATGTTGATGATTGCCGCAGCGGTCGCGCACGAGGCCTATCAAATGGCGTTCCGCGACGAACTGACCGGGCTGCCAGGCCGACGCGCACTCAATGAGCGGATGCAGCGACTGGGCCGCAATTACGTGCTGGCGATGAGCGACGTCGATCACTTCAAGAAATTCAACGACACACACGGTCATGATGTCGGCGATCAGGTGCTGCGTCTGGTGGCGAGCAAATTGTCGAAGATCACCAACGGCGGCGGGCGCGCCTATCGATATGGCGGTGAAGAGTTCGCCATCGTGTTTGCCGGCAAAACCCTGGAAGAGTGCATGCCGCACCTTGAAGTCATTCGCGAAACCATTGCCAGCTATCAGATTCACCTGCGCAACCAGGACAATCGTCCAAACGATGACCTGCAAGGGCGTCAGCGTCGAGCGGGCTCTCAGGCATCAACAGTTTCGGTGACCGTCAGCATTGGCGTGGCCGAGCGCCTGCCCGAGCACCGCAATCCGGAAGAGGTCCTAAAATCCGCCGATCAGGCGCTGTATGCCGCCAAAGGCGCTGGCCGTAACTGCGTCATCAGCCATGCGCAAACCAGCAAGCGCGGCGCTGTTCGCATGGCCGCAGCCGGCTAAAACCTACTCCTTTTCATCACCCAACGAACGCATACGCAGCCATGTGCGGGAAGAACTCGACTGTCGCTCTATCGTGACCGGATCCTTGGTAATAGTCACGCGTTGACCCTATGTGTCGCAAATGGTGTTCAGGTACACTCGTTCCACTGACACATCGGCGCCGCAATCTCCGTGCTGTGCCGCTCCTCCCCCGAGTTCTTTGCCGCTGAAACGAGGTTTGCCATGGCTGACTACAAAGCGCCCTTGCGCGATATGCGCTTCGTCCTCAATGAAGTGTTCGAAGTCTCCCGACTTTGGGCCACGCTTCCCGAACTGTCTGAAACCGTGGACGCCGAGACCGTCGAGGCGATTCTCGAAGAGGCGGGCAAAGTCACTGGCAGATCCGTCGCACCGCTGAGCCGCGCGGCCGATGAGGAAGGCTGCCACTGGAAAGACACCGTTGTCACCACACCTGCAGGTTTCGTTCAAGCGTACAAAACGTATGCGGAAGGGGGATGGGTCGGCGTCGGCGGCAATCCGGAATTCGGCGGCATGGGCATGCCCAAGGCGGTCTCTGCTCAAGTCGAAGAGATGGTCAACTCCGCCAGCCTGGCGTTCGGGCTGTACCCGATGTTGACGTCCGGCGCCTGCGTCTCGATCAATAACCACGCCAGCGAAGCGCTGAAAACCAAATACCTGCCGAACATGTACGCCGGCATATGGGCCGGTTCGATGTGCCTGACCGAAGCCCACGCCGGCACGGATCTCGGGATTATCCGCACGAAAGCGGAGCCGCAGACCGATGGGTCCTACAAGGTCAGCGGTACTAAAATCTTCATCACCGGCGGCGAGCACGACCTCACCGAGAACATCATCCATTTGGTGCTGGCCAAACTGCCCGACGCACCGGCCGGGCCGAAGGGCATTTCGCTGTTCCTCGTGCCGAAAATCATGGTCAACGACGACGGCAGCCTGGGTGAGCGCAACACGGTGTTCTGCGGGTCCATTGAGCACAAAATGGGCATTCAGGCATCGGCCACCTGCGTGCTGAATTTTGATCAGGCCAAGGGCTACCTGATCGGGGAGCCGAATAAAGGCCTCGCGGCGATGTTCACCATGATGAATTACGAGCGCTTGGGTGTAGGCATTCAGGGCCTGGCGTCCGGCGAGCGTTCGTATCAGAACGCGATCGAGTACGCCCGCGACCGTCTGCAAAGCCGGGCACCGACAGGCGCGCAGTCCAAAGACACCATTGCCGACCCGATCATCGTTCACCCCGATGTGCGCCGCATGCTGTTGACAATGAAGGCGCTGAACGAAGGCGGTCGCGCGTTCTCGACGTACGTGGCCATGCAACTGGACACCGCCAAGTACAGCGAAAACGCCGACGTGCGTCAGCGCGCCGATGCGTTGGTTGCACTGCTGACGCCTGTTGCCAAGGCCTTTCTCACCGACATGGGCCTGGACACCACCGTGCACGGTCAGCAGGTGTTCGGCGGTCATGGCTACATTCGCGAATGGGGCCAGGAACAACTGGTGCGTGACGTGCGCATTACCCAGATCTACGAAGGCACCAACGGCATTCAGGCACTGGACCTGATGGGTCGTAAGGTTGTCGCCAGTGGCGGGGCGTACTACAAGCTGTTCTCTGACGAAGTCCGTGAATTCATTGCGTCGTCTGACAGCTCGCAGGCCGAGTTCACCAAGCCGTTGGCCGCTGCCTTGACCACGCTGGACGAATTGACCGACTGGGTGCTGGACCGGGCGCGTAGCAACCCGAATGAAATCGGTGCCGCTTCCGTCGAGTATCTGCATGTATTCGGATACACGGCGTACGCCTACATGTGGGCGATGATGGCAAACGCGGCGTGGGGCAAGGAAACTCAGGAAGATTTCTACGCCAGTAAGCTGGGCACTGCGCGTTTCTACTTCGCGCGTCTGCTGCCTCGAATTCAGTCCCTTTCAGCGTCGGTGAGGGCTGGCAGTGAGTCGCTGTACCTATTGGAGGCGTCACAGTTCTGACACCACGAAAATCATGTAAGCATTCGCTTACATGACGTGGTGGCATTCGGCTCTATCGCTCCAGTGGATCCAAGTTTAATCTACTCACATGGACGTAGCGCAGGACGCGCAACAGATAACAGGGACACGTAAGGGATTGCCTGCCAGGACGGCGGGAAGAAATGGAAGTCATGGGAAACAGTCTGGAAAACCTCGCTTAGGCGGGGTTTTCTTTTTTCTGCTTCCTGGAAAAGTCCTATTCCTTCGACCGCTTCGGTTGGCGCGCCTGCGCGAGAAGGTAATGGCTTGACGATAGCGCTGCGGAACCCCTGTAACGACCCAAGGTCGATTAGCTGTGCGGCCCCCATTGGGCCATTAACCAGGAGCTTCACCCATGGACATCATTCGCATCATCATCGCCATCCTGCTGCCACCCCTGGGCGTGTTCCTGCAAGTCGGCTTCGCCGGTGCCTTCTGGCTGAACATCCTGCTGACCCTGTTGGGCTACATCCCGGGGATCATCCACGCGATCTACATCATTGTCAGTCGCAAGTAACTCAATCCGCTTAACACCGCGCTTCCTGTCTCAGGTCAGCTGACATAGAGTCCGACGTCGGACTTTATGATCAGGAAGGTCAGGGATGGACGTTGTTTTGGGATTACTCGCCGCTCTGTTCTGGGGCGGCACAGATTTTCTGGTAGGGCTCAATGCCCGTGCCGTTGGGGTCAAGCGAGCGGTTTACTTCGGTCAGGCGCTTGGCTTTCTGATCATGTGCATTCTGTTGCTGTGCTTCCCGGCTTTCATCTCCCAATCATTCTCTGCGCCTTGGCACACGTGGCTTCTGGGTGTACTCGCTTCGGTTTTCACGGTCAGTGGTGCGCTGGCGTTATCCAAAGCGTTCTCGCTCGGCAAAGCTTCGATTGTGGCTCCACTGGTGACGTCGTACGGCGTCTTCACCACGCTGTTCTCGTGGGCGAGCGGCGAGCACATCTCGATGACGCAGCTGTTGTTGATCGCGTTGTGCGTGCTGGGAGTCGTTCTGTCGAGCATCACGTCAGGTAACGATTCCACGGCGAAAAAGCACAACCAGCAAGCGATTGTCTACGCACTGGGCGCCGCCTTGCTGTACGGATCGAGCTTCTGGATGCAGGGCCGTTACGCGTTGCCAGCACTGGGCCCGGTCACGATGCTCTGGCTGGGGTATCTGGTCGGGCTCGCCGTTTTGTCGCCGATGATTTTGCGAATGAAAGACGCCCTGAAGTTGCCGCCTGCACGCGCCGGGGTAACCCTTGTGGCGGCAAGCCTGCTCAACCTGGGTGGGTTTTCTGCGTTCTCGTATGGCGCGATGGTGGGATCGATTTCCGTGGTCACCGTCATCAGTACCCTGTCAGGAGGTATCGCCGCCGTGCTTGGCTTCCTGTTCTTCAAAGAGCGGCTCAGCGCCATTCAGGTCTGCGGGGTGGGGCTGGTATTGATCGGTGCCGTGGCGCTGCACGTTTATGGATGAGCCAATCACGGGCTCGCGCGGTTACACATGGCGATGTCGCGGGTTTGACAGTTTACGCACAAGCTGTGGGAGCGAGCTTGCTCGCGAAGGGGCCGGTACAACCGCTAAAATTCCAGCGGTTGAAATGTCTTCTTCGTGAGCAAGCTCATTCCCACATGATCGCGTTGGCCAGGTGCGTCAGTGGCTGACGCGCAAAACGTCCGACACCTCACCCATCAATCACCTTGCGGTAAAACGCCCATTCGGTTTCCAGTGCATGGGCCTGGTTGGCGGCTTTGCGGAAGCCGTGGCGTTCGTCGGGGTAGAAGTGCCCTTCCGCCGGTATGCCGTTTTCCAGTAACGCATTGAGCATGTCGCGGGTCTGGGCGGGGACGACCACGGCGTCGAGTTCGCCCTGGAAGAAGATCACCGGGACCTTGATCTGGTCAGCATGCAGCAGCGGCGTGCGTTTCCGGTAGCGCCCCATGTCGACATCGGGGTCGCCGATCAGCCAGTCCAGGTAATCCGCTTCGAACTTGTGCGTGGCCTCCGCCAGTGCCAGCGGATCGCTCACCCCATACAGGCTTGCCCCTGCGCGGAACACATCCTTGAACGCCAGTGCGCACAGCGTCGTATAGCCACCTGCACTGCCCCCGCGAATGAATGCGTTTTCCGGATCGATCAGGCCCTGATTGCCCAGGTATTCAACCACTGCGCAGGCGTCTTCGACATCGACAACGCCCCATTCCAGAAACAGTGCCTGGCGATAGGCGCGGCCGTAACCGGTGCTGCCGCGATAGTTGAGGTCGGCGACGGCGAAGCCCCGCTGCGTCCAGAACTGAATGCGCGGGTCCAGTGCGGGGTAGCACGCGGAGGTCGGGCCGCCGTGGATAAACACCACCAGCGGCGGCTTGTCGTCGCCATTCATGGCCGGATAGAAATACCCGTGCGCTTCGCTGGAGCCGCTCGGATAACGCAGGGTTTGCGGCTGGCTGATGCGCTCAATGGGGAGCGGGCTCATGCCGCCGGCCAGCACCTGAACGCGCTTGTCAGCACGACTGATGACAATGACAGCAGAAGGGCTGACGGGGGACGCGGCGATGCAATAGACATAGTCCGAGTCCACCGCGAGGCTTCTGAAACGGCTGTAATCGCCGCTGAAATCGTCAACTGAACCCTGCGCCGAGCGCACGCCGAGCAGGCCTTTGCCGTCTTCGAACCAGGCGGCGAGGTACGCACCGTCGCCAAGCGGCGCCCAAGTTGACGCGCCCAGTTGCCACGGCGCCGACGCGTGGTCGGCAGGGGCGGCAGGAAGTGCTTCAAAACCATCCAGCGTCTCAACCCACGGCTGCCAGAAGCCGGCGCGGTCGGTCAGGCAATACAAGCGGCCAGTTTCATCAAAGCGGGGTTGCTGCAGGGATTCCAGCCCCAACCCGCCCGCGAGGCAGTGCGGCCTGCCCCATGAGAAGTCGGGCTGGCGTTCGACGCTCATCAGTCGCGAGGACGTCCAGGGCTGATGGGGCCGCCACCACTCGATCCACACCAGACGATTGCCATCCGGGCTGACGGAGGGCGACGCATAAAAGTCGGCACCTTCGGCCAGTACGTGGCGGCGGCCGTCGGAGACGTCGAATCCGACCAACCGATGAGTATCCTTATCCTCCTCAACCGCCAGAATCTGCCCACGCGCATAGCGGACATCTCCGAAGAGCTTGTCGCCTTGGGTCAGGGGTTGAGGCGTTTGGGAATCGAAGGGCTGGAGGTAAATCTGCTGGTCCGCTTCGTTGACGAACACCACGGCATCGTCAGTCAGGCAGAACGAACCGCCGCCGTATTCATACACCCGGCTGCGCACGCTGAAACCCTCGGGGGTCAGGCAAGCAGTCGCGCCGTCGTGCCAGCGCCAGATGCGCGTCGCGGCATCCTGCGGGCGGAATTCACTCCAGAAAAGCCCCGCAGGGCTGACGCTGAGTTCGGCGAAATCGGTGCCTGCCGCCACAGCCTGGGCGGCAGAAAGAAGGTCAGGACTTGGCGATGAGGCGTGAGTTTCGTTCATTGCGGAAGGCCAGTTGCTCGATGGTCTGGCTAGCATACTCGGCTTCATCACGGGCCTGGGTGATCAAGTGATGCTGCGGCGACTTGCTGCACACCGGGTCCGTGTTGCTCGCATCGCCGGTGAGCATGAATGCCTGACAACGGCAGCCGCCGAAGTCCTTTTCCTTCTCGTCGCAGGAGCGGCAAGGCTCTGGCATCCACTCGTAACCGCGAAAGCGATTGAAGCCGAACGACTCATACCAGATGTGCTGCATCGTGTGATCGCGCACGTTGGGGAACTGGATTGGCATCTGCCGCGCGCCATGGCACGGCAGCGCAGTGCCGTCCGGCGTCACGGTCAGGAACAGATTGCCCCAGCCGTTCATGCACGCTTTTGGGCGCTCTTCGTAGTAATCGGGGGTGACGAAGATCAGCTTCACCGGGTGGTTTTCCGCGGCGAGCTTGACCCGGTATTCGTTGGTGATGCGTTCGGCGCGCACAAGTTGGTCTTTGGTCGGCAGCAAGCCCACACGATTCAGGTGCGCCCAGCCGTAGAACTGACAGGTCGCCAGCTCCACGAAGTCAGCTTCCAGCGCCACACAAAGCTCGATGATCTTGTCGATCTTGTCGATGTTATGCCGGTGGGTCACGAAGTTGAGGACCATCGGATAGCCATGCTTTTTCACGGCGCGGGCCATTTCCAGCTTCTGCGCAAAGGCTTTCTTCGAGCCGGCGAGCATGTTGTTCACTTGCTCGTCGCTGGCCTGGAAGCTGATCTGGATGTGGTCCAGCCCGGCTTCCTTGAAGTCGATGATCTTCTGCTCGGTCAGGCCGATGCCGGAGGTGATCAGGTTGGTGTAGAAGCCCAGCCGCCGCGCTTCGGCAATCAGCTCGGCCAGGTCCTGACGCACCAGCGGCTCGCCGCCCGAGAAGCCGATCTGCGCCGCGCCCATCTGCCGGGCTTCGGCCATGACTTTGAACCATTGCTCGGTGCTCAACTCTTGGCCCTGCTTGGCAAAATCCAGCGGGTTGGAGCAATACGGGCATTGCAACGGGCAGCGATAGGTCAGCTCGGCAAGCAGCCACAGCGGCAGCCCAACCGGGGGCGTGGGCGGAATGTGGACATCGGACTGAGTATTCACTGAGTCAGGCAAATTCGATCCAGAGTTCTGCACGGGCGACCTCCATGAATTGCTCGACGTCGGTGCCGAGTTCGGGGACGCCGGGGAATTTTTCGTCAAGCAGCGCAATGATGGCGCCGACGCTGCGCTGCCCGTCAATCAGGCCACCGATCGCACTCGCGCTTTCATTGAGCTTGATCATGCCCTCGGGGTAGAGCAGCACGTAACCGTTTTGCGCCGGCTCGAACTGGAAACGATAACCGCGGCGCCAGTTGGGCACCTGTTCGCGATTGAAGCTCATAGGGCGATTCCTTTGTGCCAGACGCGTTGGTCGGTCACGCTGTGATAGGGCGGGCGGTTCAGCTCGTAGGCCATGCTCATGGCATCGAGCATGCTCCACAAAATGTCGAGTTTGAACTGCAGAATTTCCAGCATGCGCTGCTGGCCTTCCCGCGTGGTGTAGTGCTGCAGCGTGATCGCCAGACCATGCTCGACGTCGCGGCGGGCCTGACCCAGGCGGGTGCGGAAGTATTCGTAGCCGGTCGGGTCGATCCACGGGTAGTGCTGCGGCCAGCTGTCCAGGCGCGACTGATGGATCTGCGGCGCAAACAGCTCGGTCAGCGAACTGCTCGCTGCTTCCTGCCAGTTGGCGCGGCGGGCAAAGTTGACGTAGGCGTCGACGGCAAATCGTACGCCCGGCAGGACGAGCTCCTGCGAGCGCAACTGGTCAGGGTCCAGTCCCACGGCCTGACCCAGACGCAACCAGGCTTCAATGCCACCGTCTTCACCGGGGGCGCCGTCATGATCCAGCAAGCGCTGTATCCACTCGCGGCGGATCTCCCGGTCCGGGCAGTTGGCCAGGATCGCAGCGTCCTTCAGCGGGATATTCACCTGATAGTAGAACCGGTTGGCGACCCAGCCCTGAATCTGCTCGCGGGTCGCGCGCCCTTCGTACATCGCCACATGGAAAGGGTGATAGATGTGGTAATACGCGCCCTTGGCGCGCAGGGCCTGTTCGAATTCAACGGGGGACAGCGGCGTTGCATCGTTCATGTCGGCAGTTCTCGTCAAGAATTTCCGCAGATCCCGTTGGCGTGAGCTGCTCACGAAGGCGATCTAGCTGTGCCTCATCGGCTGGCTGACCTGACACCTTCATGAGCAAACTCACCCCACGGTCGGTTATTCAGCGTTCTTAAAGCTCGATGCTCATCCCGTCGAATGCCACTTCGACGTTCCGCCGCGCCAGTTCAGCGCGCTCGGGCGAGTCTTCGTCGAGGATAGGGTTGGTGTTGTTGATGTGGATAAGCACCTTGCGCTGTTGCGGCAGCTTTTCCAGCACTTCGAGCATGCCGCCGGGGCCGTTTTGCGCCAGATGACCCATCTCCGTCCCGGTGCGGGTGCCGACGCCACGACGCTGCATCTCATCGTCGTCCCACATCGTACCGTCGACCAACAGGCAGTCGGCGCCGCTCATCTTCTCCATGAGGGCGTCATCGACTTTGCCCAGGCCCGGCGCGTAGAACAGTTTGCCGCCCGTGCTCAGGTCCTCGACCATCAAGCCGATGTTGTCGCCCGGGTGTGGGTCGAATCGGTGTGGCGAGTAGGGCGGTGCCGCACTGCGCAGTGGAAATGGCGTAAAGCGCAGATTCGGGCAGGCCGGAATGACAAAACTGCCTTCCAGCTCGATGCGATTCCAGGCCAGGCCGCCGTTCCAGTGTTTGAGCATGTTGAACAGCGGGAAACCCGTGCTCAGATCCTCATGAACCATGTCCGTGCACCAGACTTGATGCGGGCAGCCCTCACGCAGGCTCAGCAAACCGGTGGTGTGGTCGATCTGGCTGTCCATCAGAAGGATCGCGCTGATCCCGGTATCGCGCAGGCCGCGATTGGGCTGCATCGGGGCGAACCCCTGAAGCTGGGCGCGGATGTCGGGAGAGGCGTTGCACAGGATCCAGTTCACCCCGTCGTCCGACAGCGCGATGGACGACTGGGTGCGCGCATGCGCCCGCAAGCTGCCGTCGCGAAAGCCTGCGCAATTGACGCAGTTGCAGTTCCACTGAGGGAAACCGCCGCCGGCGGCGGAACCGAGAATCTGGATGTGCATGTAAACCCCGTAGCGACGGGCCAGGCCGGCCCTGAATCAGAATCGCGTTAATAAAAAAGCCCCGGCGAACCGAGGCTTCTCACCGCGCAACAATCAACGGCTTGCGAAGTACATGGTGACTTCAAAGCCGATACGCAGATCAGTGTAAGCAGGTTTAGTCCACATAATTGACTCCTTCTGGGTTAGTGCAGCGGTGGGTGAGTACATTCGTTAGTGCTCCTGCGAGCGGAGACGTTCAAATGCTTAGGGGGCTATGTTACTAAAATTATCGAAAGGCCAATGATGAAATATCCAATAAAGATCCTTGCACAACGGGCAATGATCAGTTGGTTGTGGCCTACGGTCGGGGCGGGCTAGAGGGCGTTAGGGCGGTTCGATAGGCAGAGTCTGGGGCTGTCGGGCTGGGCCAGCCGATGAGCGGTTTCGAGCAGAGCGGCTTGCTGGAGATGTGCAAGGGAATGTTGCAGGCAGGCGTTGTAGTCGCTTCCGTGTCCCGCCAGATGCGCTTGCCAGAGCAGCTCGGCCGCTTGCGAGTGCTCCATGTCAGTCGTTTCGAGTTGATCCCGCAGGATTTTTACCTGCCCGGGTAAGTCTGCGGCGTTAATCATTGTCGGCAGACTCTTGATGAACGTCTCAATGTGCGCAACGAGTTGCTCCGCGCTCGCGCTGGGCGATTGCACGCCGAACAGCAGACCGCCCTGGCCAGCGATCTGTCGGAAACCACTGAAAACGGCGTAACCCAACTGCAACTCGACCCGTAGGCGCTGGTAGAACGGAGCCTGCATCAGCTGTGCGAAGAGTCGCCACGTGGCTTCGTCGTCGAGAGAGTGGGAGGGCGTTGGGTAGAAGATCAGCAGCGCAGTTTCGGAAGATTCCGACGGTTCGATTGCCCACCGTGTGCCTGTGGCCCGAGGTGCTGTGAGTGCTGAATGCTCCGGGGCACCGGGGATGAGCCGAGCGGCGTGACTCAACAACTGTTGCGCTGAGGGGGTGAAGCCCGTGGCAAACCCTGTCCAACCAGCCTCAGCCCAAACGCGCTGCAGGTCGTGGGTTTGTGGGGTGACTGGGTTGTTCAAATAATGATCAGGCAGCGTCTTCAACAGCTGACGGATCGGGATAACGGCCGGTTCATTAGCTGGCGCACCGTAGCGTGCCAAGGCTTGAGCATCCGGCTTGCCGAGCAAAAGCAGAGCCTGCTCCAGCACGGCGGGCAGCGGTTGCGCCAGGCCTGAGACTTTCAACTGCCAGAATCTGCCGTAGGCACTGAATGCCAGCGTGACCCCCGCTTGACTGGATTGGGCAGTCAGCGGTTTCAGGCTTGCCTCCAGCACCCGAGCAAGCGTTGGTTGCGCCGTGGCAAGCGTCCATCGCAGGTACAGTGCGGCTTCGCCGTTTTCTGGCAGCGCGTCGCTGAATGTCAGCGCGGGCAGCCTCGAGCTCAGCGCCCTGGCAGGCGTTGCCTGGTTCAAAAATGGATTGGGGTCGGGCAGCCGCCAATGGACGGTTGAGGCGTCGTACGCCGGAGACTCGGCTTGCGCCTGCAACAGCGCGTCTGGTGTGAGCTGGCTGAGCAGTGCGTCGACCGCATCTACCGACAGGCCCGCCGCATTAGCTTCCGCGCTGAAATACCGCGCCAGCGAAAGCGCGCCGCTGACGGCCAGACGCCGCTGTTCCAGTCGCGCGTATTCTTCGAGCAACGGGCGGTAATGGGATTTGAAAAAGGCGAGCCAGCCGAACACGGTTGCTGATACGTGCGATGACGCGTCGGGTGTCTTCGCGGCCAATGCGACCTCAATGTCGATGATTGCCTGGCCGCCAAACTCATACATGACCTCGGCCTTCAGCGACTCAATCAAGCCTCGGTCACGCAGCTCCGCCACCAGCCCGCCCCCTTGCGCGTCATTCATCCAGGTGCAGAGAAACGCCGCGGCCTGTTCTTGCCCTGCCGGTAAGCCTTCGCATGCGAACGTCAGATGCATCCGACGCTGATCAGCCTCGCCGATTGGCTTCGGTGCATCAGTGAGCAGCGCAGGCGGCTGCTGTTGCTCAACCCGAATACCTTGAG
The DNA here is from genome assembly GCF_029960075.1 of Pseudomonas sp. PS02290. NCBI lineage: Bacteria > Pseudomonadati > Pseudomonadota > Gammaproteobacteria > Pseudomonadales > Pseudomonadaceae > Pseudomonas > Pseudomonas sp. PS02290. Next base: position 50,489 of record NZ_JASCOY010000012.1, on the reverse strand, counting down.
CGAAACACCCGCCAGACTGCGTGGCCAATTGTTCCAGTTCATCCAGCGACTGAGGCCCCGCGAGGCTCAACGTCATCTGCCCGGCCTGATAGAACCTTCGGTAGAAATCCTGCAGCGCATGCTGAAACGCCTGACGCGGCACTGGAAGGCTGAAGCGATTGCCGGCATGAAACCATCGAATCGGATGCAAGGCCGACAAGGGCTGCAGGCGCTTCAGCAGGTCACGAGAGGCATCGTCCCGCGACCAGGCAATGAATTCCGCGTGCAGCACCTCCCGTTCTCGCAGCTGATCGGCAATCGTCATACGCGGATGTGCGAGCATTTCGCACAGCCGCTCGAGACCGTCGGGGAACACGGCGCACGGCAGCTCGAAGAAAAAGTCGGTGGTGCGCTCGCGTGTGCTGGCGTTCACTTGCCCGCCATGACGCTGCACGAACGCCATCAGCTTTTCGTCATCCGTGAAGCGCTCGGTGCCGAGAAAAAACAAGTGCTCAAGAAAATGCGCCAGCCCCGGCCAGCGGGCCGAGACATCATGACTGCCTGCCGCCACCCGCAATGCCGCCGCGCAACGCTTCAAACGTGGGGCCGAAACAAGCACCACGTTCAGGCCGTTGGGCAGGGTCAGGGATCGCTGGCTGATGGGGTTGGGCATGGCGCTTGTGAGGTTAGATGACTGAGCGGCCATGCTAGCGGATTACGGGCGTGCAGGTGTGGGACGTGCGCAGGGGCGGCGCAGGAGAATTACCTTACGGTTTACCCAGACCGGAATAGAAACCCGGTCGGCGATCCTTGAAATACGTATTGATCGCCTGAGATTCGCTCATCGATTCACGGTCCAGATCCGCAATCACCAGCGCCTCATCCTGTCCAGCAAGACCGATTTGCCGGCCGTCAGGCGCGCAGATGCTGCTCAAACCGCAGTAATGAATCTCGCCCTCACTGCCGCAGTAATTGGCGTAGATCAGGTAGCACTGGTTCTCGAAGGCGCGGGCCCGCACGGTGACTTCCGCGACGAAATCGTAGGGCGCCATGTTCGCGGTCGGTACCAGAATCAGGTCGGCGCCGGCCAGGGCCAGATGCCGTGTGTTCTCGGGAAACTCGACGTCGTAGCAGATCAAAAGGCCGAGTTTCCAGCCTCCGAATGCCACCACCGGAAAGTGCTCATCGCCCGCACTGAACATCGCGTTGTCCAGCTCGCCATACAGATGGGTCTTACGGTAATTGCAGAGCCGAACACCTTGCGCGTCGATCAACTGCACGGCGTTGTAAACCTGGCCGTCGGTGCTCAACTCCGGGTAGCCGTACAGAATCGCGACGCCCGTGGCCTGAGCGATCTCGGCAATCTTCAGCGCAGCCGCGCCGTTGCTTGCTTGTGCCAACTCCCGCGCGGCCTGGGCGCCAATGTTGTACCCGCTGAGAAACATCTCCGGTAAGACCAGCAGCTTCGCCCCCTGGGCCGATGCTTTGATCGCCTGAGCTTCCAGGCGCATGAGGTTGGCGCTGACATCCAGCGGCAGCGGCGGGCATTGGTAGAGGGCGACGCGCATAGTGGCTTCCTTATTCCGGCAAAACGATCGGGCCGATTTCGTGGAACACGTCACCCGGGCCCGGGTTCTCGGCGTGAGTCTTGCCGCCAAAGTGGGTCATGATGCCCCACACCGCGTTCAGCGACGTCTGCACAGCGCCCTCAACCCAGGCCGGCGTCCAGGACACATCGTCACCGGCGATGAAAATGCCGCGTTGCTCGTCAGGCATGTCCTTCTGCATGAAGTGCGCGTACATCCGCTGGTTATAACGGTAGTGGCCCGGCAGCGCGCCTTTGAAAGCACCGAGGAAGTGTGGGTCGGATTCCCACGACACGGTGATCGGGTCTCCGATGACGCGTGCGGCGATATCGACCTTCGGGTAGATCTTTTTCAGCGCGCCGAGCGCCAGGCTGACGCGTTTTTCCACGGGGTGAGGGAGCATTTTCAGCGCGTCGCTCATCCACGAGTACGACAGGCAAATCACCCCCGGCTTCTCGACGCCGTTGGAATAGGTGCCGTTGTCGAATAGATAGGTGCCACGGGTCAGGCGATCAGTCAGGGTCATGCTCATCATGTCGCGGCCGGTCTCCGGGTCTTTGTCTTTCCAGAACGGCCGGTCCACCATGACGAAGGTTTTCGACGCCTGCATGTAACGCGTGCGGTCCAGTGCCATCCACATCTTCTGGGAAAACAGCGACTCTTCGCACTCGATCTGGGTGGTCAGCAACCAAGTCTGGCACGTCGCCAAAACCGCATCGTAATGGCGAACGTCACCCAGATTGTCCGTGACCGCGAACTGGCCGTTGGCGGCGCGGCTGATGCCTTTGACGCCCGTGCGCGGGGCGCCTCGGTGCAGCGTCGACAGGCTGGTGCCTTCTGGCCAATGGGCGCAACGTTCAGGGGCGTGGCGCCAGATGCCGATAGGGACTTGCGCGACGCCGCCGACGATCAGGTGCTGGTGATCGTCGCAGTTGGTCATGACCACGCGGAAGATCTCCAGCATCGAGTTCGGGAAGTCCGAGTCCCAGCCACCGGTGCCGAAACCGACCTGCCCAAACACTTCGCGGTGATAGAACGACAGCTTGGCGAAGGCCTTGGACGTGGCAACGAAATCATAGAACGTGCGGTCGTCCCACAACGGCACCAATTTGTTCCATAGCTCCTTGAGCCGAGGCACATCGCGGTCGCGGATGGCTTGCTGGATGTCGGCGAACTGCGAGCCGTCCTCCAGCGCGTCCGCCCAGGCGTCAGCCACTTCCTGAAACAGCGCAGGCAAGTCCGACAGTTTCTGTGCGTAGTGAGTGCTGCCTTCCAGATCAATCACTGTGCTGCCCGACGCGGCCGTCAGCGGGTTGGGGAAGGGCTTGGACTCCAGGCCGAGCTTGTCGACGTAGTGATAAAAAGCGGTGGAGGACACCGGGAAGCGCATGCCGCCCAGCTCGGCGATGATGCCTTCAGCGCCTTCGAATTGTTGCGAACGCAGGCGGCCGCCCATTTTGGAGGCTTCATAAACGACGGGTTTGAGACCCAGCTTCATCAGCTCATAAGCCGCGACCAGCCCGGCGATGCCTGCGCCGACAATCGCCACCTCTTTGCCGAGGTTTTCCGTAGGAATGCTACCAAGGCCAGCTGGGTGTTCAATCCAGTCGTCGAAGGCAAACGGGAAGTCCGGGCCGAAAATCGTGATCGGTTTCTTTCCGTTGGCGGGGTGGCGATTGTTCTTCATGACTGACCTTGTTCGACTGGGGCGCGAAAGTGAACAAGTCTAGATAACAGTTGGGACGTTAATAAGACGCAGAGTGCCGTCGTTGTGTCGAGAACCTCAGCAAAGTGACGGAGCTTTTCGTCATATTGTCGGAAATGGCGCGTCAGGACGGCTGGCCGCGATCAATCTTGCTGCTGAGGATGATCGACGTGGTGGTCTTCTCCACCCCGTCGACGCTGCCGATCAGATCAAGCATCTGATCCAGCTGCTCCGGCGAATCCGTGCGCAGCCAGGCGACGTAATCAAATTCGCCGCTCACTGCGCACAACTGCTGCACCTGCGCCAGTGCACTCAGCCGCCGCAGCACTTCTTTGCCGGAGCGAGGCTGCACGGTGATGCCGACGTAAGCCTGCAGACCTCCATCCACCAGCCGCTGACCCAGTCGCACGCCGTAGCCAGTGATGATTTTGGCTTTTTCCAGGCGCGCCAGTCGCGAGGTCACGGTCGTCCGCGCGATGCCCAATTGCCGAGCCAGATTGGCGACCGGTTCCCGGGCGTTGATTTGCAGCGCGGCGATCAGTTTGCGGTCGATGTCGTCGAGCGCTGGTGGGCGGGTGTCAGGCAAGGGCGGATCTCCTTCGGCAAGCGGGGCATGTTAGGAGATTCCGTAGGGGTTTGGGTGATATTCGAATGGCAAGGCGACGCGAAAGCTCAAGGATTCTGCGTTGATTGTCCATCAGAGATGGGCGTCAGAGAACCTGCGTCGGTCATGTAGGACTTTTCCGCGCTGTAAGGCTTTTGTCATTCTTCTGTCACCCCCGGCGTGCCTAAATTCTCTCCCCACCCCTTTGAATCCACGCCGGGAGCCTCGTCATGACTCTGGATTTCTCCGAAACCGCCCGCTACATCCAGGCCGATATCCTCGACAGCTTCGACGAAGAACTGGAAATGGAGTACGACGACGCGCGCCTGGATGGCCTGTTGGCTGACTTGGGTGAGGAGGTGCCCAAAGGGATTGATCGCCGCCTGTATTTCCGTGAGCTGCTGCGCCTGCAGGGCGAGCTGGTGAAACTGCAGGACTGGGTGGTGAGCCAGAAGCTCAAGGTGGTCGTGCTGTTCGAAGGCCGGGATGCGGCAGGCAAGGGCGGTGCGATCAAGCGCATCACTCAGCGGCTCAACCCGCGGGTCTGCCGTGTGGCTGCACTGACCGCGCCGAGTGAACGCGAGCGCACGCAGTGGTACTTCCAGCGCTACGTCGCGCACCTTCCTGCGGCTGGCGAAATGGTGCTGTTCGACCGCAGTTGGTACAACCGGGCCGGGGTCGAGCGGGTCATGGGCTTCTGCAATGACGAGGAGTACGAAGAGTTTTTCCGCACCGTGCCCGAGTTCGAAAAAATGCTGGTGCGCTCGGGCATCATCCTGATCAAGTACTGGTTCTCCATCACCGATGACGAGCAATACCGGCGCTTTCTGATGCGCATCCATGACCCGCTGAAACAGTGGAAGCTTTCGCCCATGGACCTCGAATCCCGTCGTCGCTGGGAGGCCTACACCAACGCGAAGGAAGAAATGCTCACGCGTTCCCACACTGACGTCGCGCCGTGGTGGATTGTCGAGGCCGACGACAAGAAACGCGCGCGCTTGAATTGCATTCACCACCTGCTGGAGCAGATCCCGCGCGGCGATACCGAGACACCGCAAGTGGTGCTGCCGGAGCGCGAGTACAACGCCAATTACCTACGGGCACCGGTACCGCGTGAGATGGTTGTTCCGCCGGTTTATTGATCCTCCGCCGATATGTGATCACAGCGCTGGCAGGGTTCAGATCTTCCACGCCGGCGCTGTTTTCGCCAGTCGCTGTTGCAGGCTTTCGAGATTCTGCGTGAACTGGCGGGTCATCAGCTGATAACCGAGCACCTCGGTCGAGGCGGTTGGAACGTCGGGCCCGACGGTCAAACTCTCGGTTGGCCGCTGCAAACGCTCGGTCGCACCGGTCTGCAGCGCGCGGGCCATGCCGATCAACATGCGACGAATGCGCCGTTGCTCCGCCGTCACCCCTGTACTGCCAGTGTCCGCTGGACGCAGGTTCGACAGAATCTCGAGAATGCTCAGGCACATTCGGTAGTGGCTCTGAATAGCGTCCAGCTCAACGATCGAAATCTTCACTTCCTTGGACACCGACGGCATCAGCGAACGCAGCTGCAACAACGTCGCGCCCATCCGTGCCGTCAGCTTCACGTGCTCATCTGCGGTGATCGACTGCCCGCTGGCGATGCGATCGTAAGCCAGGGCACAGTCCCGCAGGCCACTTGCCAGGTTGTAGCGCCACGAATACACGGCGTACAGCGGCAGCGCGAATGAGAACGCCAGGGCGAGGGCGATGCCGATCAGGATATCCACCGTCCGCCACAACCCGTCCGTGATCGGGTTATCACCGTGGCCCGCCACGATAAACAGGGTGATCGCCGACAGCAGCGCCGTGTAGCCGCCCTTGCCGATGGCGTGATACGCGAAGAAGCCGCAGATCAGCGACATGATCACGTACGTCAACAACGGCATGCCCAGATAGCTTTCCTGCGCCACGATCGCCAGGCCCAGGGCCGCCCCTATCAGCGTCCCGTAGGCCCGCTCTACCGACTTCTTGCCGATGTTGCCGTGGTGCTGCAACCCGCCAATCACGATCAGCATCGTCACCGACGCCCACTCACCGTGGGGCAAATTAATGCCGGTCGTCAGAAGAATCGACACCATTAGTCCGACCACGATGCGACCGGCGTGAATGTAGCGGGCATGGCGATAGCGGCGGTATGGGTCCAGCAGTGGACGCAGGGCGCGGCGAAGCCAGGAGGGGAGAGAGGCTGAGTTCATGGGGTTACAGACCATGGGGATGATGAATATATCCGAAGCCCGGCAAACGCGGCGCGTCACCACCGGCATTGCCTCATTCACCAAATCATCACATGTGAGATGTTGCGTATCGGGATGCTTGCGCGTAGGGTGCGTTGCTATCACATGTGATGTTCAGGAAAAACCTCAATGGCTCGGAAAACTTCAACCGACTACATGCGCGAAATGCGCGCTCGGCTGACGGCTGCCGGGTACGTGAAACGAGAGCTGTACGTACTTCCAGAAAACGCGGAAGTGCTGAGAGACATCGAAAAAGTGCTGCGCCAGCCCTACTTGGGTAACCGGATCAAACTGGAGGGATTCATGACTGAGAACACCAATTGGACCATCGACACGCTTCACTCGGCCTTCGCCGAACTGGACGTGGTGAAGAACGAAGACATCAAACTAACCCTTATTCACGGTGCCGAGCCGAGTCTGAGCCTGGTGATGAACCAGTTCGGCGGCTTGCCCATCATCATTGCCATTGCGGGCGACCAGATCCTGGTTGATTCCGTCCTGGTCTACGCCTCTCAGGTCAAAGACCCAACGTCTTTCAACGAGACAGTGTTGCGCAGTCGGGACCTCTTCCCGCTGTCTTCGATCGGCATCGAGACCATGCCAAACGGCGAAACCGTCTACAGCATGTTCGGCGCCCTGAGTGCCGCCTCTTCGCTGACGGTCATCGTCCACGAAGTCCTCACGCTGGCAGACAACGTGATTCGTGCGGCTGATGCCTACGAAGACCTTCTAACAGTTGATTCACAGTAATCGGGAGACACATCAATGAGCCTTTGGAAAAAAATGGTCACAGCGCTGCGTGGTGGGGCTTCCGAGGTGGGTGAAGCCATCGTCGATGCTCAGGCACTGCGAATCCTCGACCAGGAAATCCGTGACGCCGACGCCTCTATGCTTGCGGCGCGCAACCAGCTGATTCAGATCAAAGCCAAGCACAAGCTCTCGCTGCAACGCGTCGAAGAGCACGACAAGAACATCGCCAACTGGGAGCAGAAAGCCCTCGCGGCGATGAATAAAGGCGAAGAAGCCCTCGCCCTCGAGTGTGCCGAGAAAGTGGCCGAGCTGACGGCCCTGCGCGATCAAGAGAAGCTTGCCGCCGATCAGTTTGGCGTCCATGTGGCCAAGTTGACCGCACAGGTCATCAAGGCTGAAAGCCAGATCAAAGGCTTGCGTCAGCAGACCGATATGGCCAAGGCCCGCGACAGCGTGCAAAAGGCGCAGATCAACGCCGCTGCCGCAACCGGTGGTGCCAACGGCCGACTCGAAACCGCAGTGGGTTCGCTGGCCCGTATCAAGCAGCGTCAGGATGAGCAGGACGCGAGGCTTGAAGCGGCCGACGAGCTGACCGAGGCTGCCAATGGCGGTGATCTGGAGCGTCGTCTTCAGGATGCCGGGATCGGCGCAAAAACAGGCGGCGCGGCTGACGTGCTGGCCCGCTTGAAAGCGCAAAACCAGAGCGGTAACGCTGGGCAATAAGCACCGTTAAAAATAGGCAGCCGGATTTCCGTCTGCCTTTTTTCGGTTTCAGTTTTTTGGGCTCCAGCGGTGTACAGATGAATATCGGAAATGGACTACGAACGATACTCTGCCTTGCCGCTGTGATGATCGTTGTGCAGATGGTTAACTCCCTGACCGCCAACAGCCTGCTGTTCCACGGCCTGGTGCCCAGGACGGTATCAGGACTCCAAGGCGTCGTTTTCTCCCCGTTTCTCCATGGCTCTGTCCGTCACCTGCTGAGCAATCTGCTGCCTTTTGTGGTGCTGAGCTGGCTGGTTGCGACCGAGGGGCTTCAACGTTACGTCCGCGTGGTGCTGCTCATCGTTGTCCTCGGCGGGCTGATGGTCTGGGTGGTCGGCCGGCCGGTCATCCATGTGGGCGCCAGCGGTCTGATCTTTGGCTTGTGGGCGTATCTGCTGGCCCGGGCGTGGTACCAGCGCAGCCTGGCGAGTTTCGCGATTGCACTGGTGACCCTGCTGGGCTACAGCGGTTTGATCTTTGGGTTCATTCCGGTGCCGGGCGTATCGATTGAGTCACACCTGTGTGGCGCGCTTGCCGGTATTGTGACGGCCTGGCTGATGCACTCGCGGCGGCTTCTCGAGCGAGATCCGGCGCAGTGAATTTAAAAATTTTTACATCGCCTCGGCGCGAATTCAAAGGAGATGAAACATGAGCTGGATCAAACGCGCATTAGGCCTGGAGTCCCCCACTCCACCGGGCGGTCTCGGCAATCCAAGCCTGGCTAACCCGTTCGGGCTGGCGACCGGTCGTATGCTCGACCTCGACGACTCGCTAAAGCTGATGCTCGACGGCCATTCGGAGCTGGTGGTACCTGACGAAGAAGTGGTCTGGGCGGTGGGTCAGGTTGACCTCGGGCAATCGGTCCGTCTGGTGCGCTTCTACTTCGAGGACGAAGATTACTGGCTGCAGGTCATGATGAACGGGCCTGCCGCTGAAGATGTTCAGGACATCATCCTGTTCGGTTACAGCAGCGCCGTCACGATCAACAGCGAGGCGGAGCTCAAGCGTCTGGTGGGGCCTGCGTCCAAAGTCGGTCTGCCGGTATTCGAGCATGACGGCTGGGAGTACGGTCGTCAGTGGGGCACGGAACAAGGCCAGACCGAGCTCACGCCCATGGACGAGCACGTCGTCAGTCCTGACGGTGCCTACCGCGTCAAGCACCTGAGCATGTTGTACGCGCGGGACACCGGACTGGTGGATCGTCGCGAGTTTCTGTTGCTGTCCGTTGAAGAGGACGAGGAGGGCGTTGTCTCCTTCACCACGTCGGTCGGCGTGACCCTGCAGTCCACTGATTTCACCGTCATTTAAAAGGAAGTAAAAAATGCTTGAAGCGCTTCGTATGTCTGTCAGCTTCCAGTCGTTGCTGAGTTTTGTGGTCTACATCATTGTGGCCGGCGGATTGTTCTCGTTGTTTCAGATGGCCTACACGCGTCTGACGCCGCACAAGGAATTTGCCCAGATTCGTGAGGGCAATGTTGCCGCCGCCGTCGCCCTCGGCGGTGCGCTGATCGGTTTCGCTCTTCCTGCCAGCAACGTGATCACCTACAGCATCAGCGTGCTGGATGTGGTGATCTGGGCAGTAATCGCAGCAGTCGTACAGCTGCTGGCCTTCACCGCCACCAGCATGGTGCTCAAGGATCTGTCCGCACGCATTACCCGAGGCGAGCTTGCGGCGGCCATCTACGCCGCCAGCGTCTCGATCAGTGTCGGTTTTCTTAATTCGGCCTGCATGACGCCGTCGACCTGATCGCCCGTTATCGAAAAAGGAGTTATCGATGAGACGTAGTTCCCTCAAGCTGGTCCTGGCCAGCACCCTGCCGTTAGCGATCAGCGCATGCAGCAAGTCCGATACCGTCGAGGTTTCCGCGCAGCAGACCTATCCGTCGGTTCAGTCCTGCGTTGACCAGAAAGTACCGGTCGACATCTGCTCGGACGCTTACATGAGCGCCCTGGCGGAGCACCGCCGCATTGCCCCGACCTACGATGACAAGACGGCTTGCGAAGCAGATTTCGTCCCCGATTACTGCCAGCAGAATGCCGATGGCAAGTTCACGCCCAAGCTCGGCGGTTTTCAGCTGGAAGTTTCCGGTGAGCTTCCCAAGTCCCAGGTTGACGCAGCGAAGGCCCAGGCTAACCAGTCGGGTGGCGGTGGTGGTGGCTTCGGTTCCGGGGTAAACGGATTCCTGATGGGCATGCTCGTCAGTAACATGGTCAACGGATTCACCGGCGGTGGCGGTCGTTACTACGCTCAGCCCATCTACCAGGAGCGGGACTCGAGGGGTGGGTATGGGTATTCCACGCTGTCGCGCCAGATCGAGCAGGGCAAAACCTTCGGCAACTCCACCCAGGCGCGAACCAGCTCGACCGGCACTTACAGCAAAAGCACCCTGGGCCGGAATTCATCGGTCTCGTCCTCCGTCTCCCGTGGCGGTTTTGGCAGCCAGGCCACCGCTCGCAGCGGTTGGGGTGGCAAAAGCAGCGGTTCAAGCTTCGGCGGATAACAGGGACGTTACCCATGAAAAGGATCAGCATCCAGGAACGTCCTGATTGGCGCCAGACGGCCGAGCGTGAAGGCTTCAACTTTCATACCATCGACGGCGAGCGCTACTGGGATGAGCGGGCCTACTACCAGTTCACCGAAGCGCAGATCACACGCGACATTGAAGCGCCGACCCAGGAGCTTCATGCCATGTGCCTGGACATTGTGGAAAGGGTCGTCGAGAGCGAAAAGCTGCTGACCCGGCTGGCCATTCCGCAGGCGTTCTTTGATCTGGTTCGCACCTCGTGGAAGGAAGGCCACCCGCATCTGTATGGCCGCTTTGACTTCAGCTATGACGGCATAAACCCGGCCAAGCTGCTGGAAGCCAACATGGACACGCCTACGTCAGCGTATGAAGCGGGCGCGTTTCAGCTCATCTGGCTTGAAGAGCAGATCCAGCGCGGCGTATTGCCGGCCCACGCTTCGCAATTCAACTCGATAGCGGAGGATCTGGTCCGGGCTTTTGCGGCGATCAAGGAGGGCGGACCGTTCTACTTTTCGTGTATGTCAGGCTCCATCGAAGACCGGGGTACGACGGAATTCCTGCGCAAAATGGCTGAACATGTCGGCATCGAAACCCGCCACATCGACATCGAAGACATTGGCCTGAACGCCAACGGCCGATTTGTCGACCTCGAAGGCCGCTGGATCGAACGCATCTTCAAACTGCACGCTTGGGAGCATGTCTTTCATGAGCCCCACGGCCAGGCCATACCGCAATGCGACACACAGTTCATCGAGCCTGCCTGGAAGGCGATCATTTCGAACAAAGGCATCCTGCCGTTGCTTTGGGAATTCAACGAAGGGCATCCCAATCTGTTGCCGTCCTTCGTTGATAAGCACCCGCAATCTGCGGTGCCAAAAGGCTGGGTGCGCAAGCCGTACTTTTCCCGCGAAGGCGCCAACATCGAAATCCGCACCCCGACTGACCAGGTCATTTTCGAAGATGGCCCTTACAACGATGCGCCCTACATCCTTCAAGAGTTCGCGCCACTGCCTCGTTTTGGAGACAGCTACACGCTGATCGGATCGTGGGTGGTGGGTGATACGGCTTCGGGGATCGGGATTCGTGAAGATGACAGTTTGATCACCAAGGACAGCAGCCGGTTTTTGCCGCATGTGGTGATTGATTGAGGTTGTGATGAGGCCGGCGGTGGGTATCGCGAAAGAACGAAAAAAGCCGCGCAATGCGCGGCTTTCTATTTGGTGGGCCCACACGTACTCGAACCGTGGACCAAGGGATTATGAGTTGCTGGGCGACGGTGTATGCCTAGAAAAGTCGTTCGTAGGTGAACGTAGGTTGGCATAGCTTGGGGGCCTGTGTTTGCTGGTCTTTAGCGTAATCTTAAGAAGTTTGTTGAAACTGAATGCTGTACTGGAAGTGTACCGATTTTTTAGCGGATTAGCTCAGGAGGTGTATTGATCAAGGTTTTTTGATAGCCCGTCCATGAACATTTGTGAGGCCTGCCGTAAATAGCAGCCCTCTCCATCGCGTAACCGGCACCAAGACGCCAAGACGCCAAGACGCCAAGACGCCAAGACGTCAACCGGCCAGCCTGAGTTCGGAGACAACGTAGCTTCGCCCGACAGCGGTGACAAAAAAATGACCATTTCTGTTCGTGTATACAGCGGATTCACCCGCTGGCAATATCAAATAGCCTTCATTTGTTGCGGGCGATTCACAGGCAGATGAGACCAACAAGGAAAAGTTATGTGCGCACAAATATTTCGCGAAATTTCCGAGCCCATTAGAATTGGGTTATCTCATGATGAGTATTGGGGAGGTGCTGATGGCGGACTCATTACGTGTTGGGAAGTTGGTAGAGGACTTGGAGAAAGTAATCCCGATTTAAGGTTGAAGTGTGAAGCTGGAGAACTACCCGTCCTAGGATGGAAGGGCGGAGTAGGTTTGGTTGACAAAAAAATAAAAAAAATTGGATCGTTGAAGTATCTTGCCCAATGGCAAGGCATACGTGGCGAAAACTTATCAATAAATACTAGTATTGAAACGACTATTATATGCGCTAAGACGGGGAGCACTGTGGTGTTTTCGCCAGGCCGCGAAAGCAACTCTGATGCTGTATCTGTCACGGAAATATTAAAAGGATGTAATAAAATGCGGCTAGATCGATACAGTATTCGAAACTATCGGCGTTTAGAAAATGTAGAAATTAGTTTGGAATCAACTGAAACAATATTTGTAGGTGCGAATAATGCCGGAAAAACCTCAGCCACCGCTGCATTTAGAGCTTTCGTATCAAACCGGCTCGAGTTTAGGATTCATGACTTTCCGACGGAATTAATAAACGAGTTTGACCGATTTGGCGAAGAGAACGCGGTATCGCAAACGGCTCTACCTTCTATAGAACTCGACCTTTGGTTTTCGTTTAATCCTGATATTGAGTATGGACGTGTCGCCTACCTGTTGCCAAGAATTGGTAAAGAGGATGTTGAGGCCGGTATTCGGCTCCAATACTCTGTGACATCTCCCGAGCAGCTGCTCCTAGATTATAATAAATCCTATCCCCCAATAAAGATCGCTACTGATGATAAAAATAAGCGAGTGCGCAAATCTCTTAGCCACTATTTAAGTCAAGATGGAGTGTTGAAAAAGCATTTTGGTTTAAAGTACTATGTTCTCGAAAGGGCTCGGCTTGATACAGATCTATTACTTCATCCTTTAGATTATCAAGTCGGCAAAAAGGCTTTGGCATCTCTTATTCGGGTTGATTTTGTTGATGCACAGCGTAATATTGACGATGGGTCTACATCTAAAAGCAATCGTTTGTCAGATATTTTCTTAGATTTTTATAAGCATAATCTCAATAAAATGGACGATGATAGCGAGTCTTTGGAGATTATTGAAAGAAGCAACGATAACCTTTCGGATCATTATGAGAAGGAATTTTATTCGCTGATTCAGACTATCGAGGAGTTGGGTTTTCCCGGTGCAAATGACAGGAAGCTTAAAGTTATTTCTAATCTCAACCCAGAGAAAGCTTTGAGTGGTAATGCCATCCTCACTTATTTTGATGCTGATTCAAAGCACCCGCTTCCAGAGTCTTATAATGGGTTGGGATATAAGAATCTTATATACATGGCAATCCAGGTCGCCCACTTCCAAATCCAGTGGCTTAATACTGAAGTGGACCGTCCGCTTTGTCAGCTGATATTTATTGAAGAGCCAGAGGCGCATTTGCATGCGCAAGTGCAACAAGTATTTATTCGCAAAATTCGTAAAGCAATTCAAAAGACAACGAAGAATCTAGGGCATGAGAGCCATTGCCCTCAGCTTGTGATCACCACGCATTCATCCCACATTATTGCAGAGGCAGATTTTAAGAGAATTCGGTATTTCCGTAGATGTGTTAGCACTTTCGGTACGCCTAAAACTGCGATCAATAAAGCGACAGCTACTAAAGTACTGAATTTGGCTAAATTTGCGTCAGAATGTACTGAGCAAGAGAATCTCAACTTTCTACAGAAATACCTTTCCCTGACTCACTGCGATCTATTTTTTGCAGACGCTGCAATCATCATAGAAGGAACCGTTGAGAGCGTATCTTACTCCCTGATATAATTAAAAATTACCACCCTATATTAGAGTATGCCTATATAACCACCCTTCAGCTTGGAGGGGCGTTTGCGCATAAGTTTCTACCCCTGATAAAGTTTCTAGATTTAACCTGTCTCGTAATAACGGACTTGGATTCTGTAGATCGAAATGATAATAGGAAATCATGCAGAGCTGATACTGTAGATGCAGTCAGTAGCAATGCTTCCATCACTGCTTTGCTTCTTAATGGTAAGAAAGGGCTAAAGGGAGAGGATAAAATCAGATATGATCAGGCTAGATTGATATCTAATTTATTAGTTTTAAAGCAAGATCAAAAAAAGGTTCCTGATAGTAGGATTTACGTAACATTTCAGGAAGCTATTGAGATATCTAGCGCAACAGAAAAAAAGAAGGTGATTCCGAGAACATTTGAAGAGTCATTTATTTATACAAATTTTGATCTGGTGGCAGCGGGGAAACTCGACGTTTTGATTGAATACCCTGAGGGCGCGACTATTGAGCAGCACTACCAGAAAACTTATGATGAAGTTGTGAAAAATTTTAAGAAGGTAGAATTTGCGTTAAATCAAATTGAAACTCTTGAGGAGTGGAAATCTCCTAAATATATATCTGATGGATTGACATGGCTATCGTCTACATTGATCGTCACGACAGACATCACCCTGATGTTTGATTCCGAAATTGGGGTGGTAAAATGAATATTGCAGTTGTTGATCCAGATGAAAACATAAAAAAATTTATCGATTCTATGGAAAGTTTTTCGGTAATCGCGGGTGCTGGATCCGGCAAAACGGGATCGCTGGTCAAGGCTTTGAACTATATATCAACAACTTATGGCGTTCCGATGCTGGCCTCAGGTCAAAAGGTCGCATGCATAACTTATACTAATGCGGCTGTAGATGTCATAAAAAAACGCACGAACCTAAACGAACTGTTCCTGGTGAGTACGATTCATAGGTTTATGTGGGATCAAATAAATAGCTTTCAAAGTGATATTAGGAGTTCTATAAAGGAGCGCATAATTCCAAAAAGGATAGAAAAGAAAAATGAAAAGACAAAGGGTAATAGCAAAGAGGCAGTCAAGGCTCGAGCGCAAATTGTGAGGCTGACAAGTGCTTTGATCTCCGTAGATGGTGTCGAAGTCTTCAAGTATAGTGACAGTGGATACAGCGTATTCGAAAAAGGGCAGTTGGATCACGATGATGTTATCGATATAGCGTCGGATTTAATATTGAATCATAAATCCCTGCGTCGAATAATAGGTCAACGGTTTCCTTATATTTTTATTGATGAGGCTCAAGATACGTTCCCTAATGTTATTGAAGCTTTCAATAGTATATCGGGCGAGCCCGGTCTTCCTATTACGGGATATTTTGGAGATCCGATCCAACAAATCTACGAAAAGCGCGCAGGTGATTTTAAAGGTCCTCCTGGGTCATATAAAATTGAGAAAAATATTAATTATAGGTGCTCAGTTGAGGTTATAAATATCCTCAAATCTATAAGGCCAGAACTTCCGCAACACCCTGGCAGCGAAAACGCTCAGGGTAGTGTTGAGTTATTAATAATAAAGTCTGAGAATGGAGAGGGAGAGAGAAATACTTACTCGAGTAGACAGCTTGCCGATAATATATTGAAATTTGATCGGGCTTTAGAGGCTGTTGGTTGGCAAGGTGACGACGAAGTTAAACAGCTATACCTCACTCGTCAGATGATAGCGGTCCGCATGGGCTTTTCGAGGTTAAACAAATTATTTACCGGGCCTTATTCTTCACAACACTCCGAAGATTCTTTTAAAGAGGGAAGTCACTACTTGATTTCACCATTTGTTAATACATTGGTTCCCTTAATTAATTATTTGGATTCCGAAGACTGAGGTGCTATATCAGCTTTGCTTAGAGAAACAAGTCCTGCGTTAGATCCAGAAGGAAAGAATAAAAGCAAGTCTCTTAGAGATGTTTCGCGGGAGATAAGAAAAAACATCGAAGAGTTGAGTCGGCTTTGGACGTCAAGTACAACGTATCAAGTTTTGCGATTCGCGCGTGATAACGATCTTTTTAAGAGTAATCAAAGGTTGGATGAGCACCTTTCACGCTCGCCACGGGAGGAGGAGTATGACGATGAAATTCACTATTTGGACAAGGCGGATTGGTTGTGCGACGAGTTTTTCAAGCTCACATGTGAAGAGTTGCCGCCTCTTTATAAGTTTATTAATAAAATGACTCCCTATAGTACTCAGCACGGCGTGAAAGGAGATGAATTTCCAAAGGTTCTGGTAGTGTTTGACGATGTTGAGGCAAATTGGAACCAATACAGCTTTTCTAAACTTTTCATGCCTAAGACCGCTGGTACAGAACCTACTGATGGTCAGAGGACAAAAAGTTATAATCTTGCATACGTTTGTTTTTCTCGCGCTGCAAAGGATCTCAAAATAATGATTTTTAGTAGCAGTCCTGAGGCAGCTAAGATAGAAATAGAATCAAGTGGATTATTTGGATCTGCTAAAGTTACGTTGTTTATGTAATTTTGTGTGCGCCATGAATTTGGCGCAACTTTTTTGCCACAGAAGTCATGAATGTAGATCTCTCAAGTTATCAGGCTTATCTTGGCTTCGCTTTTGCTTAGGCTCAACTCTCTTTCCCGTCTGCTTCGTGGCGCGTTAGCCAGGCAGTGTTGCAGAGCAGCACTATTTATTGAGCCTAGGGCGAATAAGGATCGTTGGATGTGGAAGCAAGCGAAGCTAGTGGGCCCACAATACACATCTTGCCGTACGGCTGAATAAGATTGTATGCGATTACTGCTTACTAGGTTACTAGGTTACTAGGTTACTAGGCTGTTAATTTATAGAAGTCACACACGATCGCATAGATTCGCATAGATTCGCATTGAATCGCGTTAGCTTGCATTAGTATTAACTAACTTGCTTAGTGGGTTGTTTTCGCGTTAGCTCGTCCGTGGTAAAACGCAATAAAACGCGTAGGAGGAGCACCAATGAAAAAAGACGGTTCGAGAGTTATCTATAAGAGATCTGGTCGCTCGGAGTTTCTTTCAATACGAGCCGAGCTGGAGAAAAAAAATTGCCCGAGGGCACACGCTAGCTGAAATATATGATCATCATGCAAGCGTCTTCAACTTCGGATACTCACAGTTTACAAGGTATGTAGCTCGCTATTGCCAAAGAGCTCGGCGGATTGTCACGTGCGGATCTCAGAGGGCCGAGAAATGAAGCAGTTGCCCAAAGTTTCGTATCATTATTAATATTTCTTTTTTCAGGAAGAAACGCTTTCGCCACATATTGCACAAACTGTTCTACATTTTATCAACAGATGTTCGAATACGCTGAGGCTGTCAGCGCTACGTTAAACACTGCTGAACAGCTAAAACGCAAGTTCAGTAGTACCAAAACATGGTTACTCAGGGCGCAGCCCTACCCAATTCATTGTTCGGCAGCATCGCGGCCGACTTGAAGAGCGTGGCTGACATCTACACCCGCTCTCAGGCCTTGGGCCGCCAAATTCAGAATATGGATTCACAGTTCAACACGGATCTCCCGGATTTGAGTCCTACCTGAATCAAGCCGCGAACTCGGCGGAAGTCCCGGCGCGGGATTGCTATCAGAAGTGGTTGGAACAAGGCAGCGACAACGTAAAGACGGCACTCGAGGCGGTAAACCTCAATACCAGCGCGTTCGAGTCTGAAGACGTCCAGCTTGATCGCATGGTGGCCCGTTCGCAGTCAGCCGTAGGCCGCATGCAAGCCATACAGGCGGGCAACGAAATCGTCTCGCAGAACGTGCAGCAACTGCGCGATCTGATGGCCACCCAAATCAACATGCAGTGCAACTACATTACCCAGCAAGGCGACCGGAAGGCCGTTAGCCCTCCCGATGACTCAGAGAGTTCCATTGCTGATCGGTATGCTTTTTATCATGCGCACAGCCTTGGTCTCACAGCGGCTGATGAGGTTGAACTAAGAGGCCAGGCCCGCCTCACGACTGACGCACGTCTGACGGACACCAAAAAGCAGATGTTGATGCTTCGGGCGTCCGGTTTGAACCGGAGTGAGATTGCTCGGACAATTGGTATCAGTCGTCAGGCTGTTTCAAAGTCGCTTGCTTCGACCCCTTCTTCGTTCCAGCTCGGCGGCGCGCCAGAGCATCCAGTTCGTTGACCAAGTCTTCTGCACGTAAGTGGGTTTAGCGTCGAAGCATCTGCATAGATTTGTGGCCGCTGATAGCAGCAACCTTTTGGTCACTCATGCCTCCTTCGACAAGGCGGCTCACTGCTTCATGGCGCAGGTCGTGAAACCTGAAATCAGGTAGGTCGAGCCTCTTCTTCAGCTGACCCCAAATTTTCGTGAAGGTATACGGCCGACGCTTCCCGTCTTTTCCAGGCTCGCCGAAGAACACCAGATTGCAGTCGATTGGTCGCACCGGGTTATCTATCGCGGCTTTAAATACTTCGGTAGCACGTTTGCCGAGAGGCACAGTGAGCGAGCCGTCGTTCTTTGTGTCTGAGAGACGTATGACGCGCTTTGCCAGATCCACTTGAGGTCGACGTAGGGAAGAGATCTCCTGAGGAGCGCATGCCCGTTTCCAAAGCGATGCAAACAATCCGCCCAACATAGGATTGCTATGCCGATTCACGGCGGCGAGCAGAAGGCGTTCTTCCTTCGGCGATAACCTCCGATCACGGCTATCCCCGGGGCTATGCTTACGGATGTTTAGCACTGGATTGAACGTCAGACCCAAACCCCACTCCTGAATCGCTACCGTGTATAGGTGGCTCAATAGGGCCGGCTCGAGGCGCACGGTGTTGTTGCTAATGGTGCCGTCTCGGCTCCGTTCGCTCAGGCGCTAGTCGCGATAGCCAGCGATGGTTTCTGTGGAGAGGGCAGCCAGTGAGTACTTACCCAGGTGCTCTATAAGCTTCTTGGCTTTCGAGGTTTCGCCACGCTGAGTGCTTGGCTTCTTGGTGGGGGTGATGTCGCTCAGGTAGCACTTTAGTGCTGCTTCTAGCGTCATGCGTTCAGAACCGCTGCGCTGGATGTAAACCCCTCTGACCATTTCCTCTTCAGTACGCCGAGACCAGTCTTCCGCATCACGCTTGGTGCGGAAGGTTTTGGCTACTGTTGGCCAGCCGGTTTTGCGGATCAAAGCCTTCAAAGTGCCGGAAGGAGTTTTGACTAGTGTTGCCATCTGAAAGGACTCCAAAGGTGTACTGGCGCACCAGCACTGTACCGATTTTGTACCTTTGGACCATAGGACTGTATTAGTGGAGAACCACCCAGAAACGCGAAAGCCGCGCAATGCGCGGCTTTCTATTTGGTGGGCCCACACGGACTCGAACCGTGGACCAAGGGATTATGAGTCCCCTGCTCTAACCAACTGAGCTATAGGCCCTCAGTAGGCCGCGGATTATAACGACGGTTTACGCGCTGTGCTATCCGAAACGTCTGAAACGGTTGTACGAAGAAATGTCGTGCAGAATTCCTCCGCGCACAGGGGGAGGCTGACGAGGTAGCCCTGGATTTGTTCGCAGCCCTCGTCCGCCAGGAATTGCTGCTGTTCGAGGGTTTCGACGCCTTCTGCGATGACTGTCAGCTGCATGCTGCGGCCCAGCGCAATGATGGCGCGGACAATCGCCGCATCGTGGGGGTCATCAGGCAAACCGCGCACGAACGATTGGTCGATCTTAAGGATGTCCAGCGGCAGGCGCTTGAGGTAACTGAGCGAAGAGTAGCCGGTGCCGAAGTCGTCAATCGCCAGCTGTACACCGAGTGTTTTCAGGCGATGCAGGACTGAAAGCGCTTCCTCGGTCTGCGACATGATGAAGTTCTCGGTGATCTCCAGTTGCAGACACCCTGGCTGCAGCTGGTGCTGGAGCAGCAGTCGTTCGATCTTGTTGACGAGATCGGTCTGACGTAACTGGGCGCCGGCGAGGTTCACTGACAATGGGCCGGACATGTCGTAGCGCTGGTCCCACGCATGCAATTGCTGGCAGGCCGTATCGAGCACCCATTCCCCGATCTGCAGGATCATGCCGTTTTCTTCTGCCAGCGGGATGAACCGCTCAGGTGGGACATCGCCGAACGTGGGGTGAAACCAGCGTATCAGCGCTTCGGCGCCGACCAGTCGGTGTGTCAGCAGGCTGATCTTGGGCTGGTAGGACAGGGTGAACTCGTTACGCTCGATGGCGCGCCGCAGTTCGTGCTCCAGGGCGACTCGCTCGCTGGCCTGAGCGGTCAGATCGCGCGTGTAGTGCTCGACGCGGTTACGCCCTTTGGCCTTCGAACGATACATCGCCGCGTCGGCGTTCTTGATCAGCGTGGCGACGTCCGCGCCGTCTGTGGGAAACAGCGCGCTGCCAATGCTGGTGCTCATGAAGAACTCGTGTTCGCCCGCTTGAAACGGCGCTGAAAAGCTGTTGAGCAGCTTGGTGGCGACCACTTCGGCGTCAGTCGGATTTTGCAGGCCCGGCAACAGGATAATGAACTCGTCGCCTCCGAGTCGCGCGACGGTGTCGATGTCACGCAGGTTCTCCTTCAGGCGCACCGCAATGCTCTTCAGCAGCAGATCGCCGACCGGGTGACCGAGACTGTCATTGATGTGCTTGAAGCGATCCAGGTCGAGGAACAACACCGCGCCGAGGCTGTAAGCCGCTCTTGAGTGAATCAGCGCGGCGTGCAGTCGGCTTTCGAACAGCGTCCGATTGGGCAGGCCGGTCAGCGGGTCGTGGTGCGCCTGATAATCCAGCCGTGCCTGAGCCTGCTTCAGGCTGGAAATATCAGCGAACACCGCGACAAAATGGGTGATGAATTTATCGCGATTGCGCACGGCATTGATAGTCAGCCAGCTTGGGTAGATCTCGCCATTTTTGCGCCGGTTGCTGATCTCGCCCTGCCAATGACCCTCTGCCGTCAGTTGGTACCACATGGCGGCGTAGAATGCGCTGTCGTGGAATCCGGACGCCAGGAGACGCGGTGTCTCGCCGAGGGCTTCCTGTTCGCTGTAGCCGGTGATCTCGCTGAAGGCGCGGTTGACGGCATTGATCCGCTGCCGGGTGTCGGTGATCAACACACCCTCCGCCGTGCTCTCAAATACCGTCGCGGCCAGTTGCAGTTTCTCCTGCATCTGGTGGCGGTCGGTGATGTCGCGCGCGATGGTAAGCATGTAATCCTCACCGGCAATCGGCAGCGGTCGCGCGGAAATCTCGCACAGGCGGATCTGACCATCCCTTCGACGAATGTGGCTGGTGAAGTCCTTCACGAAGCCGTCGCGGTTCAATTGCTCAAGCAGTTGCTGTCGCTCGTTCAGGTTTACCCAGATGCCCAGGTCGAGGGTGGTACGGTCTACGGACAGCGAGCTGTGATAACCGGTGATCCGGCTGAAACCGTCGTTAACCTCCACCAGCAACCCGTCGTTTTGCCGTGTAATCAGCAGTCCGTCTGGCGAAGAATGGAAGGCCTTGGCAAATTTCTCTTCGGACATTTGCAGCTGTTGCTGGGCTTCCTTGAGCGGCGTGATGTCCCTCACCACCAGAACCACTGCGGCCGTGGAGTCCAGATCAAAGGGCTCGGCTGACAGAAGCCCGGTGAACAGGCGGCCATCACTGCGCCGAAACGGCATTTCCAGATTGCGTATGCTGCCCCTTTGAAGGCGTTGCAGCAGACTGTGGCCGATGTCGGGAATGCCCCAGATATCCAACTCGGAGGGCACGCGTCCTACAACGTCGGCCGGGCTGACGCCAATTTGCTCGGCAAATGCCGGATTGGCCTCCAGAAAACAGCCATCGGAAAGGCGCGCGATCACCAGCATGTCAGGGCATTGCGCGAACACCGAGGCGAACTTCCCTTCCGACAGGCGCAGCGCTTCTTCGGTCTGCTTGGCTTCGCTGATGTCGATCATCAGCCCGCGCATCACGGGCTCTCGGCCACAGCCGATCATGCTCACGATATCGCGAATCCAGACCACCCTGCCGTCGGCGCTCAGGACTCGGTAATCGACGCTGTGATCGTTGCCTTCCGCAACCTCACGGTCGCAGTAGGCTTGGGCGTAGTCGATGTCCTCGGGATGAACGATGCTGCGCCAGAATCCGGGCCTTCGCCACTGGTGCAGCGGGTACCCCAGCAATTCCTGCGCATGGGGCGAGACGTAGTTGTAGGAGTAGTCGTGAGTGTTGGCTTCCCACGCGATGGCCGAAAGGCTCTCGATCATCCCGCGATAGTGGTACTCGCTGCTGCGCAGCTCTTGTTCCAGCGCAATCCGGCGGGAAATTTCCGAGCTGAGGCGACGGTTGACCCGCACCACAATGGCCAGCACTGTTGTCAGCACCAGCAGCCCGGGCAGTCCGATCAGCAAGAACTCGTGCCAGAGCTTGCTGCGTTCGCTGGCATGGATACCTGCCGGCAATGCGGCTGACGAATCCGTCAGGTCGTTGTGTCGTTCTGATGGGCGCGCCTGATTGGCACCGACAAATCGGTCGCTGAGCAGGGGAGTGGATAAGTTTTGGTTTATATCGACTGGATTTCTGGATTGGGCGTCTTCGGTGGACTGTAACCCTTGCCGCATCGCTTGCCCTTCATCTTCGTTGTGAAGCAATGCCTGGGCTGAGACTGCAGAGGAGGTAAGCAAACATAAGAGAGCAATGGCCGGCATCCAAATCATGGCAGCCTCGGTGATTCATTGGTAAGAATCAAACGAGTGTAGCCGGGCTGGACAACAGTGGCACTGTGCCGAAAATTTATTCCTTAAAACGCAAAACCCCCAGCAATGCCGGGGGTTTTGGTATGACGCGTCGCTTACTCGTCGAGGAACGAACGCAGGTGTTCGCTTCGCGTCGGGTGACGCAGCTTGCGCAACGCCTTGGCTTCGATCTGACGGATACGCTCACGGGTTACATCGAACTGCTTACCAACTTCCTCAAGGGTGTGGTCAGTATTCATGTCGATACCGAAACGCATACGCAGGACCTTGGCTTCACGGGCGGTGAGGCCCGACAGCACTTCGCGCGTCGCTTCTTTCAAGCTCTCTACCGTGGCGACGTCGATTGGCGACTGCATGGTCGAATCTTCGATGAAGTCACCCAGGTGGGAATCTTCGTCGTCACCGATCGGCGTTTCCATGGAGATCGGCTCTTTCGCGATCTTCAACACCTTGCGGATCTTGTCCTCAGGCATTTCCATGCGTTCGCCCAGCTCTTCCGGCGTCGGTTCGCGACCCATTTCCTGCAACATCTGACGGGAAATGCGGTTGAGCTTGTTGATCGTCTCGATCATGTGCACCGGAATACGAATGGTGCGTGCCTGGTCAGCGATCGAGCGAGTGATCGCCTGACGAATCCACCAGGTGGCGTACGTCGAGAACTTGTAACCACGACGGTATTCGAACTTGTCCACCGCCTTCATCAAACCGATGTTGCCTTCCTGGATCAGATCGAGGAATTGCAGGCCACGGTTGGTGTACTTCTTGGCGATCGAGATCACCAGACGCAGGTTGGCTTCAACCATTTCTTTCTTCGCGCGGCGGGCCTTGGCCTCACCGATCGACATCCGACGGTTGATGTCCTTGATTTCCAGAATGGTCAGGCCGGTTTCTTCTTCCAGCGCGGTCAGCTTTTGCTGGCAGCGCTGAATGTCGGCCTGAAGACGACCAATGGCTTCAGCGTATTTGCTTTTGCCTTTGGCCAGCCCATCGGTCCAGCTCTGGTCAACTTCGTTGCCCGGGAACTGGCGCAGGAAGTCGGCGCGCGGCATGCGTGCATCACGAACACACAGCTGCATGATGGCGCGTTCCTGGGCACGCAGACGCTCTAGGGCACCGCGGACGCGCTCAACCAGACCTTCAAACTGCTTAGGAACCAGCTTGATCGGCATGAACAGCTCTGCCAGAGCCAGCAGTTCAGCGTTGGCCTGCTTGCTGCCACGACCGTGCTTTTTCAACGCCTTGAAAGCGATTGCCATCTGGTCTGAAACGGCACCGAAGCGCTGGGCGGCGATGACTGGATCCGGGCCGCTTTCGACCTCGTCCTCTTCATCGTCGGTAGCGTCGTCCTCTTCGTCGTCAGCCCCTTCGACTTTCTCGGCCTTGGGATCTACCGGAGGCGGGACTTCGGCTGGCGGCGCTATGCCGTCGTCCGGGTCGATATATCCGCTCAAAACGTCGGACAGGCGACCGCCTTCGGTGGTAACGCGAGTGTACTCGGAGAGAATGTGCTCAACCGTGCCAGGGAAGTGCGCGATGGCGCCCATCACTTCACGGATGCCTTCTTCGATACGCTTGGCGATTTCAATTTCGCCTTCACGTGTCAGAAGCTCGACGGTACCCATTTCGCGCATATACATGCGCACTGGGTCAGTCGTGCGACCGATGTCGGTCTCCACCGCAGCCAACGCAGCAGCGGCTTCTTCAGCGGCTGCCTCGTCGGTATCGGCGTCGGCCAACATAAGGGCGTCCGCATCCGGAGCACTCTCGTGTACGGGGATCCCCATGTCGTTGATCATGCGGATGATGTCTTCCACCTGCTCTGGATCTGAAATATCCTCAGGCAGGTGGTCGTTGACCTCTGCGTAAGTCAGATACTTCTGCTCACGACCCAGGGTGATCAACTCTTTGATACGAGACTGCTGTTGCGCTTTTCCGGACATAACACCCTATCCACTGAAGGTCTTGGCGGGCAAAAAACAAGCCGGGGATTATACCCGAGCTATGACCTCACACGCCAGTTGAGGTCGGGGTTTGTGCAGGAACTTTGCGATTTAACAGGTTGAGCAGCTGAACTTTTTCTTCCGCGCTCAGGCCTGACTGCCGTTCCTTCCTGATCAATTGCTCCAGATGTCGCTCGCGTTGGCGGGCAGACAAGCTAGTTATAGTGTCGAAAAACTGTTGTTCAAGGTTATCGGCCGAGATCAACCATTCCTTTTCCGCCAGTTGACGCAGCAATCGTCCTTGATCGGTGCCATGCCAGCGGGCAATCAACTGCATCGTGCGCAGCTTCGGGTTTTTCTGTGTGGCGTCGATCAGTGCCACCAGAAGCTGTGAATACACATTCTCTTCATCGGCGAACGTACTGGCGTTGGCGACCTGCGCTGACAGTTCAGGGTGGTGCAGCAACGTTCTGAGTGCTGTCAGTGCCGGTGGCTCGACCGTCGCCGGTGTGCGTGGCCCGCGAGGTTCAAAATCAGGACGCTTGCCGTTCTTGTCCCATTTCTTGCCTTTGTCCCACGGCTTCTTGTCCCATTTCTTCTGCTGACCGCCCGGCGCGCTCGGTGTCCATTCCTGCTGCGCCTGGTAATCGTGCTGCTGGTAATCGCCGTAATCCGGCACGGCGTCGTAATCAAAGCCCGGATCGTAGCTGGGCTGGGCTTCCGCCGGAGCAGACTGCATCAACTGGCTGACTGCAGCGGTGTCCAGTCCGGTGATCTCTTTCAGGCGTCGACGCATCAGCTCACGCAAATTCGCGCCCGGCACTTTTTCGATCAGTGGCGCAGCCAGCGTTACCATGTGTGCCTTGCCTTCCAGGGAGCGCGGGTCGGCCTCCTTGGTCAGTTGCTCGAAAAAATAGTCGGCCAGCGGTTGTGCGTGCTGGTTGATCCTGGCCTTGAATGCGTCGGTGCCTTCGGCCCGCACCAGAGTGTCGGGATCTTCCCCTTCGGGCAGAAACAGAAATCTCGCGCGCCGGCCGTCCTGCAAACCGGGAATCGTCGCTTCCAGCGCGCGCCAGGCGGCGTTTCGGCCAGCCTGGTCACCGTCAAAGCAGAACAACACGTTCGGTACCACGCGAAACAGCCGCTTCAAATGCTCTTCACTGGTCGCCGTACCCAGCGTCGCAACGGCATTGCGCAAGCCTTGTTGGGCCAGCGCAATAACGTCCATGTAGCCTTCGACGACGATAATCTCGTCCAGGTTACGGTTAAATTTGCGAGCTTCGAATAAACCGTATAACTCCTGACCCTTATGAAACACCGGGGTTTCAGGAGAGTTCAGGTATTTGGGCTTGTCGTCGCCCAGTACCCGCCCGCCAAATGCGATAACACGGCCGCGACTGTCGCGAATGGGGAACATCACCCGGTCGCGAAAGCGGTCGTAGCGTTTGCCGGTTTCGGCGTTTTCGATCAACAGGCCGGCATCGATCATCGCCTTCTGTTGAAGGGTGTCGCTGCTAAGGTGTTTGTAGAGGTTATCCCAGCCAGGAGGGGCGAAGCCGAGTCCGAAGTCCCGGGCAATCTCGCCTGACAGGCCACGGCCTTTCAGGTATTCCACCGCAGATTTTCGCGTTGGATGGCTCTTCAGCGCAGCGCGATAGTAGTCGGCGGCGGCTGTTAATAGGGGGTAGAGCGGCGAATCGGTAGGCTGCCTGGGCTTTTGCCCTTTGACGCCTTGTTCGCGTGGGACTTCCATCCCGGCGGCTTTGGCCAGGTCTTCGACGGCCTGGGGGAAATCCAGGTTGTCGTGGTCCATGATGAAGCCGAGGGCATTGCCACCCGCGCCACAGCCGAAGCAGTAATAGAACTGTTTGTCCGGGCTGACGCTGAACGACGGTGTCTTCTCTTTATGGAAAGGACAACAGGCGCTGAAGTTCTTGCCGGTCTTTTTTAATTGAACGCGTGAGCTGACAACATCGACGATGTCGGTGCGGTTCAGGAGGTCGTCAATAAAACCTTGGGGAATCAGTCCGGCCATGGCGTTCTCATCATCAGGCGCCCCGCCAGAAAGATCGTGGCGAATCCAAACCGTAACGACGGTTGCTTGGTCAGTGTAGACGGGTCAACGCGGCCTGAATCAGGCTGGAAGAAATCGACGGGGTTTGTCTCGGTCGCATCTGCGGCGTCAACAGCCTCTGTCTTGTGTTGCTTGATCGGTGTTGCCTGAGGCTAGAACTGCAACTGCCGACAGCCCGGCTTTGAAGGCCGGGCAAGGCAGAAGCTTGCGTCAGACGTCTGTATTAATACAGACGAACGGCGCGGCGCTGTTCGCGCTGTACTTTCTTGGCGTGACGCTTAACAGCAGCTGCTGCTTTACGCTTACGCTCAGAAGTCGGCTTCTCGTAAAATTCGCGGCTACGAACTTCAGCCAGAACACCGGCTTTTTCGCAGGAGCGCTTGAAACGACGCAGAGCTACGTCGAAGGGTTCGTTCTCTTTAACTTTGACGGCTGGCATCCAGAGCTACCTTCATTCATTACCGGGGTCAACGCTTACTGCAACGCTTGCACTAAGTACGTCGGTTTTTAAGGGTTGCGGATGTTAACCCCTTGCTTCGCGGAATGCAAAGCCTCTGATCGAAAAGCACTGGTCGCAGGCATGAGCGGCGACTATTATGCGCGCCTTCGAATTCAGCCTCCACAAGGCGTACCCCATGCTAGTACTGGGAATGGAAACTTCCTGCGATGAGACCGGTGTCGCGCTGTACGACAGCGACCGCGGGTTGCTTGCCGATGCATTATTCAGCCAGATCGACCTGCACCGCGTCTACGGTGGCGTGGTCCCGGAGCTTGCCTCGCGCGATCACGTAAAACGCATGCTGCCCTTGATTCGTCAGGTGTTGGCCGAGGCGGACTGCGCCGTGACCGAGATCGATGCCATCGCTTATACCGCTGGCCCGGGACTGGTCGGGGCCCTGCTGGTAGGGGCTTCGTGCGCACAGGCTCTGGCGTTTGCGTGGGACATTCCGGCGCTGGGTGTTCACCACATGGAAGGGCATCTGCTGGCGCCGATGCTGGAGGAAAATCCGCCTGAGTTTCCGTTCGTCGCTTTGTTGGTTTCCGGCGGCCATACGCAGCTGGTTCGCGTCGATGGTATTGGTCTTTACGAGCTGCTGGGCGAGACCCTGGACGACGCCGCCGGCGAAGCTTTCGACAAAACCGCAAAGATGATGGGGCTGAACTACCCCGGTGGTCCGGAGATTTCCCGTCTGGCGCAATCCGGTGTGTCTGGGCGGTTTGTCTTTCCGCGTCCGATGACGGACCGCCCCGGGCTGGATTTCAGCTTCAGCGGCTTGAAAACCTTTTCGCTGAACACGTGGCAGCAGTGCCAGAGCGCCGGGGACGACAGCGAGCAAACCCGTTGCGACATCTCGCTGGCCTTCCAGCAGGCGGTGGTGGACACTTTGACCATCAAGTGCAAACGCGCGCTGAAGCAGACCGGGCTCAAGCGTCTGGTCATCGCCGGTGGCGTGAGCGCGAACAAGGCGTTGCGCCAGTCGCTGGAGCAGATGCTCGATGGCCTGGGCGGCAATGTCTACTACGCGCGTCCTGAGTTCTGCACCGACAACGGCGCGATGATCGCCTTTGCCGGCTGCCAGCGTTTGCGGGCGGGGCAGAGGGAAAGTTTGAGCATTACGGTTCAGGCGCGCTGGCCGATGGAGCAGTTGCCCGGTCTTTGAGGGCAAATAGGTTTGAGCGCCTGATTGGGGATGTGAAAGGGGGCAGCGTCAGAAATGCCGTTCGCGCCCGGCAAACAGGTCGCGTAGATTGCCCCGATGGCGCCAGACGATGAGCAACGTCAATACGCTCATCGGCAGCAAAGCGTGGGGTTCCTGCCAGGCAAGCAGCGGAAGGGTGAGCGGCGTGGCAATCAGGGACGCCAACGAACTGGTGCGAGTGAGGTAGAACGTCAGCAGCCAGGCGCCTATGGCGAGCAGGGCGGCTGGCGGATACAAGGCCAGCAACATGCCGGCGGCCGTGGCCACGCCCTTGCCGCCACGAAAACGGAAGTACAGCGGGAACAGATGCCCCAGCACTGCGCACAGTCCGATCCAGGCCTGCAGGCGTGGGTCGAGGTCCAATCCTCTGGCGATCAGCACCGGGATCATGCCTTTGCAGACGTCGCCAATCAGGGTCAGTACCGCGAGTTTCTTGCCGGCCAGGCGCAGCATGTTGGTGGCGCCGGCGTTGCCCGAGCCGCTGGCGCGAGGGTCCGGGCGACCGGTTATGCGGCTGATCAGGATGGCAAAGGACAGCGAGCCGAGCAGGTAGGCGAGGACCGCCAGTAACCAAAACATGCTAACCATTCCGGGCGAGGTTGCCTTGATTCTAACGGCGCATCGCGCCCTTGTCGTGCAGCGGAGAAACAGGCTTGGACAGAGTTTTCATTGAGGGTCTGGAGGTCGATACCGTCATCGGCGCGTACGACTGGGAGCGTGGTATTCGCCAGTGCCTGCGTCTGGACCTGAGTTTTGCCTGGGACAATCGGCCTGCAGCCGCAGGCGACGACCTGACCAAGGCGCTCGATTACGCCAGTGTGTCCGCACGAATTCAGACGTTCGCCGAAGCCTCTCAATTCCAGCTGGTCGAGACCTTTGCCGAGCGACTCGCCGACGTGCTGATGAGCGAGTTCAACATTCCCTGGCTGCACCTCAAATTGACCAAGCCGGGAGCCGTGCCTGCGGCGAAGGGCGTTGGGGTGGAGATCGAGCGCGGATGTCGCTGACACGGATTTTTCTGGGACTGGGCAGCAACATCGAGCGGGAGCGCCATCTGTGCGCTGGCCTCGAGGCCCTTGCCGGCTTTCTGACCGACATGACCTGCTCGCCCGTGTTCGAAAGTCATCCGGTGGGGATCAAGAGCGGGCCGTTTTTCAATCTGGTGGTGTCGGCGCTGACCGACCTGCCGCTGACTGAGCTGGACCGCCGCCTCAAATTCATCGAAGCCGATAACGGGCGTTATGCCCCTGATCGAAAGGGGCTGCCGCTGGACATCGACGTCCTGCTGTATGGCGAACAGGTCGGAAACTTCGACGGCCTGATTCTGCCTCGGGCTGAAATCCTCAAAAACGCGTTCGTGCTGTGGCCGCTGTCACTGATCGCGCCGCAACGCCTGCATCCAGAGGCCGGCGTGTCATTTGCCCAGCTTTGGGCCGATGCGAACATCGATCAGAAACTCTGGCCGGTTGCCTTTGAATGGCGCGGCGAGCAACTCACCCCGGCCACCCTGCTGGCTACGATGTAGCAGCCAGCCAGCCCGACCGAACCGCAGCTAAGCCAAGGGTTTAAAGCTGATACGACGCCTTGTATACCTTCAGCGTATCCAGCCGCTCCCGCTTGAGCGCCTCGCCCAGTTGGTGGCCCTGAAAACCCTTCTCCAGCAGCGGTTGCACTGCCACTTGCCGCGCCGCTTCGGCAGCGCCGCGCAGATACTCGGCCTGCGGATACGTGCGCGACTCAAATCCCTTGCGGCCTCGGGCGTCCATTTCGCAGGCAGCGATGAACTCCTCGAAGCGCTGCGGGCGGCGATACACGTCAAAGCTCTGCAGCAGATCCAGCAATGTCGAAGGCTTCAGCTCCAGCGCGCGATGGCCATGGGTGTGATATTCGCCCACCAGCAGCGCCAGTTCCTGACAGTCCCTCGGCACCTTGAAACGCTGGTTCATTGCCTTGATCGCTTTGAGTCCCTTGTGCTCATGGGCGATATGTCGCGGCCAGTCCTCTTGCGGCGTGAGGCCCTTGCCCAAGTCGTGCAGCAAGCAAGCCCAGCGCACGCTTAGCGGCTGGCGGTGCAGGGCGGACTGATG
This sequence comes from Pseudomonas sp. PS02290, assembly GCF_029960075.1. Lineage (NCBI taxonomy): Bacteria > Pseudomonadati > Pseudomonadota > Gammaproteobacteria > Pseudomonadales > Pseudomonadaceae > Pseudomonas > Pseudomonas sp. PS02290. The sequence goes on along the minus strand of NZ_JASCOY010000012.1, from coordinate 20,215 downwards.
CAGCACGCTGAGGACGTGCAGACCGGTATCGATTTCAGGGTGGTGCGCTTCCGGCTGAGGCACGCCAAACAGCGCGTCGACTTCTGGCATCAGCACGTTCAGGGCGCCGCATTCACGCAGGACTTCGATGAACACCTGCGGCTCTTTTTCCATCAGCGCGCGGGAGATTTCCTTCCAGCTGCGCTCCGGTGTCAGCGCTTCCAGTTCACCGGAACCGCTCAGTTGGCGCATCAGTTCGAGGGTCTCCGGGGCGATGGTGAAACCGTCGGGGGCATAGCGCGCGGCGAAGCGGGCCACGCGCAGGACGCGCAGTGGATCTTCGGCGAATGCGGGGGAAACGTGACGCAATACTCGGGCTTTGAGGTCCTGCTGCCCATGATAAGGATCCGTCAGCTGACCGTTCTTGTCTTCGGCAATGGCATTGATGGTCAGGTCGCGGCGGATCAGGTCTTGCTCCAGCGTGACGTCCGGGTGGGCGTGAAAAACAAAGCCGCCGTAGCCTTTGCCGGTCTTGCGTTCGGTGCGGGCCAGTGCGTACTCCTCACCGGTCAGCGGATGCAGGAAAACGGGAAAATCCGTTCCCACCGGCCGGTAGCCCTTGACCAGCATCTCCTCGGTCGACGCACCCACCACTACCCAGTCAATGTCAGTGACCGGTTTGCCAAGCAGGCGATCGCGTACCGCGCCGCCAACTTTATAAATCTGCATAAAAAAGCCTCCGTGAGGGCGACAGGATAAACCTTAAGTCGCGATCGCGGAGGCTGGAAACGCTCAAGGTTTATAAGTGGACGACCGCCAGGTCCAGCCGGGGATATTCACTGTCAGCGTGTTCGCTTCTCGGCGGCACATGGTGGACTTTCATCACCTGGTCGCCTTGCAGCGTTTCCAGATGGATATCAAAACCCCACAACCGATGCAGGTGTTTCAGCACCTCATCCGTCGAATCGCCCAAGGGTTTGCGGTCGTGCTGTTGATGACGAAGGGTCAGGGAGCGGTCGCCGCGCCGGTCAATGCTGTAGATCTGCACGTTGGGTTCGCGGTTGCCGAGGTTATATTGCGCGGCGAGAGTTTCACGAATCACCTTGTAGCCGGTTTCATCGTGGATGGCAGGCACGAGAAGATCGTCCTTTTGATCATCGTCCAGAATGCTGAACAACTTCAGGTCACGGATCACCTTGGGCGACAGGTACTGCAGGATGAAGCTCTCGTCCTTGAAGCTGCTCATCGCAAACTTCACCGCGGTCAGCCAGTCGGTGCCGGCCAGATCGGGAAACCAGTGGCGGTCTTCCTCGGTCGGGTGCTCGCACATCCGCCGGATGTCCTGATACATGGCAAAGCCCAGCGTGTAGGGATTGATGCCGCTATAGTAGGGACTGTCGAAGCCCGGCTGGTAGACGACACTGGTGTGGGAGGTCAGGAATTCGAGCATGAAACCGTCAGTCACCAGCCCCTCGTCGTACAGATCGTTCATCAGCGTGTAATGCCAGAACGTTGCCCAGCCCTCGTTCATCACTTGGGTCTGACGCTGTGGGTAGAAATACTGGGCAATCTTGCGCACGATGCGCACCACTTCACGCTGCCAGGGCTCCAGCAATGGGGCGTGCTTTTCGATGAAGTAAAGGATGTTTTCCTGGGGCTCGGCGGGGAAGCGCGAGAAGTCCTCTTTGTCGTTCTTGCTCGCACTTTTCGGAATCGTACGCCACAGATCGTTGATCTGCTTCTGCAGGTGCTCTTCCCGGTCCTTCATGCGGCGGCGTTCTTCCTCCGCCGAAATCGGATAGGGCCGCTTGTAGCGATCGACGCCGTAGTTCATCAGCGCGTGGCAGGAATCCAGCAGATCCTCGACCGCATCGATCCCGTGGCGCTCTTCGCACTGCATGATGTACTGCTTGGCGAAGACGAGGTAATCGATGATCGAACTGGCGTCGGTCCAGGTGCGGAACAGGTAATTGCCCTTGAAGAAGCTGTTATGCCCATAGCAGGCGTGGGCCACGACCAGCGCCTGCATGCAGATGGTGTTCTCTTCCATCAGATAGGCGATGCACGGGTCGGAGTTGATGACGATCTCGTAGGCCAGACCCATCTGGCCCCGCGAGTAGGATTTTTCCGTGCTGAGGAAGTGCTTGCCGTAGGACCAATGGTGATAACCCAAGGGCATGCCGACAGACGCATAGGCGTCCATCATCTGCTCGGCGGTGATCACCTCGATCTGGTTGGGGTAAGTGTCCAGCGCATAACGTTCGGCAATGCGGCTGATCTCCCGGTCGTAGGCCTGGATCAGTTCGAACGTCCACTCTGAACCCGTGGAGAGGGGTTGGCGCTTCTGCTCTCTAGCGGTCATGTCACTAACCTGCGCTGGAAGAGTTCACGGAACACCGGATAGATATCACCGGCAGAGACCAGCTGCTGCTGGGCGAACGTGTCGGCGAAGGCTTCGCCGATGCGCTCGTATTCGAACCACAGCGCCTGATGTTCGCGCGGGGTGATTTCGACGTAGGTGTAGTACTGCACGAACGGCATGATTTGTTTGATCAGGATATCGCGGCAAATGGGCGAGTCATCGTTCCAGTTGTCGCCGTCCGAGGCCTGGGCTGCGTAGATATTCCATTCGTTGGTGGGGTAGCGCTCGGCCATGATTTCCTGCATCAGCTTCAATGCGCTGGAAACGATGGTGCCGCCGGTTTCCCGTGAATAGAAAAACTCCTCTTCGTCGACTTCCCGCGCACTGGTGTGGTGGCGGATGAAGACGACTTCGATCTTGTCGTAGTTACGCTTGAGGAACAGATACAGCAGGATGAAAAAGCGCTTGGCGATGTCCTTGGTGGCCTGGGTCATCGACCCGGAAACGTCCATCAGACAGAACATCACGGCTTTGGAGCTGGGGTTCGGCTGTTTGACCAGCAGGTTGTATTTGAGGTCGAAGGTGTCCAGATACGGGACGCGACGAATGCGCGCCTGAAGTTTTGCGGCCTCGATTTCCAGCTCCTGGATGTCGCCGAAGTTGTCGGGCTCCTCGATCCTCAGGCGTTCCAGCTCAGCCTGCACTTGGCGCAGCTTGGCCCTGCTGCTGCCGGACAGCGCGATACGCCGTGCATGTGCCGAGCGCAATGTGCGGATGATGTTGATGCGTGACGGGTTGCCTTCGTTACTGATGCCCGCGCGAACGGTCTTGAACGTGTCAGTGCCGCTCAGGTTGCGCTTGACCAGATTGGGCAGCTCCAGATCCTCGAACATGAATTCGAGAAATTCTTCCTGAGTGATCTGGAACACGAACTCATCCATGCCTTCGCCGGAGTTGCCCGCCTTGCCAGGCCCTTTGCCACCGCCGCCACCTTGCGGGCGTGCAATGTGCTCACCGGTGGTGAACTCCTTGTTACCCGGATGAACAACCGTTTGCTTGCCGCCGCGACCATGGTGCAACACCGGCTCATCGATATCCCGACCCGGAATACTGATCTGTTCGCCATGCTCCATATCGGTAATGGAGCGCCGGCTAACGGCTTCTTCAACTGCCTTCTTGATGTGGTCACGATAACGGCGAAGAAAGCGCTGCCGATTCACCGTGCTCTTGTTCTTCCCATTGAGACGTCGGTCGATCACATAGCTCATAGGCCCCTCCGGGGAGCTTCAAGTTGTGAGCCGCAAGCTGCGAGTAGAGGCGGTTATCCGGATAGCAGATGACGCGCATTCTTCCTGCAGCCTGTGGCTTGACGCTTGCAGCTGCCTTACTGCGATTTCCGGACCCGTAGGTACCATTCGGAAAGAAGCCTTACCTGTTTATCGGTGTAGCCCCGCTCGACCATTCGTGTGACAAAGTCGTTGTGCTTCTGCTGGTCCTCTTTGCTGGCCTTGGCGTTGAAACTGATGACCGGCAGCAGGTCTTCGGTGTTCGAGAACATTTTCTTCTCGATTACCACCCGCAGCTTCTCGTAGCTCAGCCAGGTCGGGTTCTTGCCGTTGTTGTTGGCGCGGGCTCGCAGCACGAAGTTGACGATCTCGTTGCGGAAGTCTTTCGGGTTACTGATGCCAGCCGGTTTTTCGATCTTCTCCAGTTCCTCGTTCAACGCCACACGATTAAGGATCTCGCCGGTCTCCGGATCACGGTATTCCTGATCCTGAATCCAGAAGTCCGCGTACAGCACGTAGCGGTCAAAAATGTTTTGGCCGTACTCGCTGTAGGACTCGAGGTACGCAGTCTGGATTTCCTTGCCGATGAACTCGATGTAGCGCGGCGCCAGGTATTCCTTGATGAAGCGCAGATACCTCTCGCGGGTTTCGGCCTGGAACTGCTCCTGCTCAATCTGTTGCTCCAGCACGTACAGCAAATGGACCGGGTTGGCGGCGATCTCATGGGGGTCGAAGTTGAAAACCTTTGACAGGATCTTGAACGCGAACCGGGTCGAGAGACCGTTCATGCCTTCGTCGACACCGGCGCTGTCGCGGTATTCCTGAATCGACTTGGCTTTTGGGTCGGTGTCCTTGAGGTTCTCGCCGTCGTAGACCCTCATCTTGGAATAGATGTTGGAGTTGTCTGGCTCTTTAAGCCGCGACAGCACGGTGAACTGCGCGAGCATCTTCAGCGTGTCCGGCGCGCAGTGGGCTTTGGCCAGCGAGCTGTTGAACAGCAGCTTGTCGTAAATCTTGATCTCGTCACTGACCCGCAGGCAGTACGGCACCTTCACGATGTAAATCCGGTCGATGAAGGCTTCGTTGTTCTTGTTGTTGCGGAAGCTGTGCCATTCCGATTCGTTGGAGTGGGCCAGCAAAATACCGGTGAACGGAATCGCGCCCAGGCCTTCGGTACTGTTGTAGTTACCTTCCTGGGTGGCGGTCAGCAGTGGGTGAAGCACCTTGATCGGCGCCTTGAACATTTCCACGAATTCCATCAGGCCCTGGTTGGCCCGGCACAGCGCGCCCGAATAGCTGTAAGCGTCAGCGTCGTTCTGTGGGTATTCCTCGAGCTTGCGGATATCGACCTTACCCACCAGCGCCGAGATGTCCTGGTTGTTCTCGTCACCGGGCTCGGTTTTGGCGACGGCGATCTGGTTGAGAATGGAAGGGTAGAGTTTCACCACTTTGAACTGACTGATGTCGCCGCCGAATTCGGCCAGTCGTTTGGTCGCCCATGGCGACATGATGGTGTTCAGGTACCGGCGCGGGATGCCGTAGTCCTCTTCGAGGATCGTCCCGTCTTCGGTGGGTTTGAACAGGCCCAAAGGGGATTCGAAAACCGGGGACCCTTTGATGGCGTAGAACGGTACTTTTTCGACCAGCGTTTTGAGTTTTTCAGCCAGGGACGACTTGCCGCCGCCTACCGGGCCGAGCAGGTAAAGGATCTGCTTCTTCTCTTCCAGGCCTTGGGCGGCGTGGCGGAAGTACGAGACGATTTGCTCGATGCAGTCCTCCATGCCGTGGAAATCCTCGAACGCCGGATAGCGCCGGATGACCTTGTTGGAGAAGATTCTGGACAGCCTGGAGTTGGTCGACGTGTCGAACAACTCAGGCTCACCGATGGCCATCAGCAGACGTTCTGCGGCGGAAGCGTATGCGCTGCGATCGGTTTTGCAGAGCTCGAGATACTCCTGTAGCGAGAGCTCTTCCTGCCGTGTCGATTCAAAGCGTTGTTGGAAGTGGCTAAAAATACTCATGACGTCACCTCGCTCGATACGTGGAGCCGGCGGCGGATCGTCAGTTGATGCTGGATGGAAGCCGATCACTCGGCTGCCATTACCCCCCAAACACCATAAAAGTAGCTACCGATGACCCACGCGCCGGTGTACCGGCTCTCCCCTGATTCGGATGGCCTGAGGCTAAGAGTAGTTCGGATTCGGGCACAGAAAGAAGCAGTGGGGATGAAGAGGGCATACCCGTTCGTCAGATGAGGGCGCGAGCCCGCGTAGGACGCGGGATAGCGGCCAGCAAAAATATTTTTCGATCAGCCTTGCGTGGTTTCAGCAGGGAATTGGGTTTTCCACAACTCGAAACCGCCATCCATGCTGTAGACCTCGGAGAAGCCCTGACCTACAAGATAGGCCGCTGCGCTCTGACTGGAGTTGCCGTGATAGCAGAGGACGACCAACGGTTTGTCCAGATCGGCCTGACGGATGAAGTCGGCGATGGAATGGTTGTCGAGGTGATGGGAATCCGGAATGTGCTGGGACGCGTAGGTCTGCGCGTCACGTACGTCCACCAGCACGGCGCCTTGTTCGCGCAGGGCATGGACTTGTTCGGGTGAAATGCGTTTGAAGTCAGTCATGGCTCGGGCTCCTGGGCCGTCGGGTCCTCGAACGGTCGAGAACGTAGTTAGATCTTTACTGCTGCAGCGGAATTGGCTCGCTGAGGGGGGGGTAGCGCAGGGGCGGGCACCTTTGCGTTGCCGCGCTCGTCGCAGTCGCAACGGATCAGCGCGCGAGTGTCGACGTTGAGCAGCGTCATGGCGCCGCCCCAGACACAGCCCGTGTCCAGCGCATACACCCCGGGCTCGTCACATCGGCCTTCAAGTGCGGCCCAGTGACCAAAAATGATACCGACGCCCTTGGTCTTGCGCTCCTTGTGCTTGAACCACGGCGCGTAACCCGCCGGCGCACTGTCAAGGCCTTCCTTGCTCTTGAGGTCAAGCTTGCCATCGCTGGTGCAAAAACGCATGCGCGTGAAGTAGTTTGTGATCACCCGCAGCCGGGTGACGCCCTGCAGGTCTTTGTCCCACTTGGCAGGCTCGTTACCGTACATGCCGTCGAGAAAAGGCTCGAAGCGATTGTCATCGCGCAATACCTGTTCCACCTCTTCGGCGCAGCGCAGTGCTTTCTTCAGCGTCCATTGCGGCGGAATCCCTGCGTGCACCAGTGCGATGTCGCGTTCGGCGTCGTAATGCATCAGCTTCTGTTGGCGCAACCAGTCGAGCAGCACGACGGCGTCTGGCGCTTCCAGAATCTCCCGCAGCGTGTCGCCTTTCTTCAAGCGCTCGATATTGCGGCCGGCCGCCAGCAGGTGCAGGTCGTGATTGCCCAGTACGCAGACGATCGAGTCGCGCATGGCGTAGAGATAGCGCAGGGTTTCCAGTGACTGTGGACCTCGGTTGACGAGGTCGCCGACCAGCCAGAGCGTGTCTTTGCCGGGCTCGAATGCAACGCGTTCGAGCAGGCACTTCAGCGGTTCAAGGCAGCCTTGCAGGTCGCCGACTGCGTAGACCGCCATCAGTGAAGCGCCCCCGGGACGGCCAGACGGAACGGAGCGATGACAGCATCGAAGCGCTTGCCGTCTTCGGCGAGCATTTGATAAGTGCCCTGCATGTTGCCCACCTTGGTGGTCATCACGGTGCCGCTGGTGTAGGTGTGGCTTTGTCCCGGCTGGATCAGCGGTTGCTGTCCAACAACGCCGTCGCCGCGCACCTCTTCAACCTGACCGTCGCCGTCGGTAATCACCCAATGGCGTGACAGCAACTTGGCTGGCAACTCGCCGTTGTTCTGCACGGTGATGGTGTAGGCGAAGGCGAAGCGGTTTTGCTCAGGCTGAGACTGTTCGGCTAGGAATCGGGTCTCGACGCTGACGTCGACCTGGTAACGAGAATCAGACATGCAAGAGGCCTTAGAAGCGAAAGCGGAAATAGCCGGAAGTCGTCCGGTTGGAAATCAGTCTAGGACATGTCACGGATAAAGACCGATGAGGCTTTGACCGGACATGTCCCGAGAAAGTCAGGCGGCGACTGGCTTTTCGCTGAGCTTGTCGGCCAGTCGCACAAACGCCGCCAGATCCAGCTGCTCCGGACGCAGGCTGCCATCGACGCCGGCTTCGGTGATTTCTTCGCTGGTCAGCAGGGCTTTCAGCGTATTGCGCAGGGTCTTGCGGCGCTGGTTGAAGGCCTCGCGGACGACGCGCTCAAGCACGCGGTGATCCTTGGCCGGGTGCGGCAGGGTTTCATGGGGCACTAGACGAACGATGGCGGAATCCACTTTCGGCGGCGGATTGAACGCGCCCGGACCAACGTTGAACAGATGCTCAACGCGGCAGTGGTACTGAACCATGATCGACAGCCGTCCCCAATCACCGCCACCCGGACCTGCCGCCAGGCGCTCGACCACTTCTTTCTGCAGCATGAAGTGCATGTCGCGGATCAGGTAAGCGTTCTGCAGCAGATGAAAAATCAGCGGCGTGGAGATGTTGTACGGCAGGTTGCCAACGACACGGAGGCTGTTGGGTGCGGCGTTCAGGCTGGTGAAGTCAAACTTCAGTGCGTCACCCTGATGCAGACTGAAATTCGGCTTGCTGCCGAACTGATGCATGAGAATCGGCACGAGGTCTTTGTCGAGCTCGACGACGTCCAACTGTGCGCCGCTGTTCAGCAGACCCTCGGTCAGGGCACCTTGTCCCGGGCCGATTTCCAGCATGCGGTCCTCGGTCTTGGCCCGAATGGAGCGCAGGATCTTGTCGATCACACCGGCATCGTGCAGGAAGTTCTGGCCAAAACGCTTGCGCGCCTTGTGTTGAAATTGCTCGTTCATGAATGGGTCTCGGCCATCTGATAGGCGGTTTCCAGAGCGACCCTGAGGCTGCCGGTGTCAATCTTGCCGGTGCCCGCCAGATCCAGCGCCGTGCCGTGATCGACGGAGGTGCGAATGATCGGCAGGCCCAGCGTGATGTTGACGGCGGCGCCGAAGCCTTTGTACTTCAGCACGGGCAGGCCCTGGTCGTGGTACATCGCCAGCACTGCGTCGCAGTGCTCCAGATATTTGGGGGTGAAGAGCGTGTCGGCAGGCAGCGGGCCATGTAAATCCAGGCCCTCGCTGCGCAGACGCGCCAGGGTAGGTTCAATGATGTCGATTTCTTCGCGGCCCAGGTGACCGCTCTCGCCGGCATGGGGGTTCAGGCCACAGACCAGAATCCGCGGGCGGGCGATACCGAATTTTTTGACCAGATCCGCGTGCAGGATGCGCGTCACGCGCTCCAGCCGTTCAGCGGTGATCGCGTCGGCGACGTCACGCAGGGGCAGGTGAGTGGTCACCAGCGCCACCCGCAGATCACCGGTTGCCAGCATCATCACCACCTGTTCGGTGTGGGTCAGCTCCGCAAGAAATTCAGTGTGCCCGGAGAACGCGATGCCACTGTCGTTGATCACGCCCTTGTGCACCGGCGCTGTGATCATGCCGGCGAAGTGGCCGTCCAGGCAGCCCTGGCCGGCGCGGGTCAGGGTTTCGAGCACGAAGCCGCCGTTGGCTTTGTCGAGCTGGCCGGCAATGACCGGCGCCTGAACCGGCGTGTCCCAGACATACAGACTGCCAGCGGGGGCCGGGACGTCAGGCCAGGCGGCGGGTGTAACGGGGATCAAGCTGACAACCACACCCAGCCGGGCGGCCCGCTCGGTGAGCAGGTCGCAGCTGGTAATGGCAATCAGGGGATGGGGCTGGGACTGCGCGGCGAGCAGCAGGCAAAGGTCGGGACCGATGCCGGCCGGCTCGCCGGGTGTCAGGGCGAAACGCTGGGGTTTCACTTGGCCGCCTGATCAGCTCCGGGGAGCTTGATCTCGACGTAGGCTTCATCACGGATCTGACGCAGCCAGGTTTGCAGCTCTTCGTCGTACTTGCGGTTACGCAGTACAGTCATCGCCTGTTGCTCACGGGCCTGACTGGTGCTGTCAGTCGAGCGACGGCCGAGGACTTCCAGAACGTGCCAGCCGAATTGACTCTCGAACGGCTTGGACACGACACCCTGAGGTGTCTCGTTCATGACGTCGCGGAACTCCGGAACCAGCGAACGCGGGTCAACCCAGTTCATGTCGCCGCCGTTGAGTGCCGAACCCGGATCTTCGGAGAAGCTCTTCGCCAGTTCGCCGAAGTCTTCGCCATTCTGGATCCGGTCGTAGATCCGTTGCGCCAGCAGCTTGGTCTCGGCTGGGCTACGGATTTCGCTTGGCTTGATCAGGATGTGACGCACGTGAACCTCGTCGCGCATCTGGGTCTGAGTCTCGCCGCCGCGTTTTTCCAGCAGCTTGAGAATGATGAAGCCGCCCGGTGTACGCGCAGGAGGGGTGACCTCACCCGGACGCATCGACGACAGCATGTCACCAAACGGAGGCGGCAACTGAGCGGCTTTACGCCAGCCCATATCACCACCGTCCAGAGCACTTTCGCTGGCCGACGACGCGATTGCCATCTGCTCGAAGTTCGCACCCTGTTGCAGCTTGCCGTAGAGGTCCTTGGCTTTGGCTGCAGCGGCCTGAATTTGATCCGACGTCGCGCTGTCCGGCGTCGGGATCAAGATGTTGGCCAAGTGGAATTCTTCGGAGAACTGAGCCTTGCCCAGGTCGGAAGCGAGGAAGTTCTTCACTTCCTGCTCCGAGACCTGAATACGTTCGGCAACCCGGCGCTGACGCACACGGCTGATGATCATTTCCCGGCGGATCTGCTCACGTGCGCTGGTGTAGGACAGCCCGTCGTGGGTCAGTGCAGCCTTGAACTGGTCAACACTCATGTTGTTGCGTTGAGCGATGGTCGCAACCGCCTGATTCAGTTCTTCATCGCTGATGCGAATGCCGGAGCGTTCGCCGATCTGGATCTGCAGGTTTTCCAGGATCAGACGATCCAGGACCTGAGACTCCAGCGCGCTGGCAGGCGGAACACCCTGCCCGCGCTTGGCGATGGTTTGCTGAACCTCACGGGTGCGCTGGTCGAGCTGGCTTTGCATGACCACGTCGTTGTCGACGATGGCAACTACCTTGTCGATGGTGCGCACTTCAGCGTGCGCAACAGTACCGATAAGCAGCGCGCCCAGCATCAGCGGGCGCAGACAATCAGAAAGCTTGGTCTTCACGTTCACGATAACCTTGGATGCCTTTGTCGAGGAAGCTTTCAACTTTTTGGCCAACGACGCCGCCAAGTCCCTTCAACACGATTTGTAGGAAGACGCCGCGGTCGCCTTTTTCGTTCTGCGGTATCTCTTGGGTGGACTCGTCATAGTCGACCCAGTACCGGTTGATCAGACGCAGCTTCCAGCAGCAGTTGTCATATTCAAAACCACCAAAGGCTTCGAGGGTGCGGTCACGGTTGTAGTCGTACTGCCAGCGAGCGATGGCGCTCCACTGCGGAACCACAGGCCAGATGACCGAGAAGTCATGTTGCTGAATCTTGTAGTAGTCCTTGATGACGGTGCCATCCGGATAGGTGTAGTCACCCCCACCTACGCTCCAGCGACCTGTAGTCTGGTCGTAACGAACCTGGTCGTTGCGATAGCGGTAGCCGGCGTTGATGATTTTGCCCGGCTCGTCTTCAGGCTGGTAGTGAACCATTGCGCTGCCGGAGCGAGTGCTGCGGCTGTCCGGGTCCCAGTTGAAGTCCGACGTCGCCCGCCAGTCGCGGTTGAAGCGGTATTCGTATTCGAGTGCGTAAGGCGACACGTCGGACTGGGCGTCCTTGCGGTCTTCGTAGGCAATGCCTGGCAGTTGCACCTTACGGTCGGCGAAATACACCGCCTGACCAATGCTGACACGCTGACGCTCGAAACCGTTGTCTTCGATCCAGCGGTTGGTTACGCCCAGGGACAGCTTGTTCTCGTCACCGATACGGTCGGAGCCGACGAAGCGGTTGTCGCGGAACAGCGAGGCGTAGTTGAAAGTGGTTTCCGCACTGTCGAAGATCGGGATGTCGTTCTGATCTTTCTCAGGGACATAGAGATAGTACAGACGAGGTTCCAGTGTCTGACGGTAGTCTTTACCAAACCAGCTGGTTTTGCGATCAAAGTACAGGCCGCTGTCGACGTTGAAGATCGGGACGGCACGGTTTTCGGTGCTGTGATAAGACTCATCAGCCAACAGCGTGCGCTTGCCCTGAGCATCTAGGTCCAGATCGTACTGGGTGTAAACGTACTTCAACTTGGGCGTCACATAACCGTAGCTGGCAGTTAGGGGAAGGCTGATAGACGGCGCGAGGTTGAGGCGGTCGCCGTTGGCACGCGCCAGACCCGATACATTCTGGTCAAGACGTCGGGAAGCGATGCCGTCTTCATCGACGAAGTTTCCGGTTCTCAGGTCGCGATCAAACCGAACCAGCTCAGTGTCGTAGTCAAACTTCAAACCTGCTGGTTGGTACGGCAGCGTGCCGGTCAACGTCAGCTGAGGCAGACGTGCATACGGCGTGATCTGAGTAACCGTGGTCAGCTGATACTGCTGCGCATTGAGCGTTGCGGTGTAGTTGTCACCGCGGTAGTAGACAGCGCCCTGCTGGTTCAGGAAGTCGTGAGTACTTACGCCTTCCTGGCCGCTTTTCAGGTCTTTGAAGTAATAAGGATCACTGACCTTGGTGTAGTCGATCCTGCTGCTCAGACGCGAATCCAGGCCACTGCGATCCTGCCAGTTGACCAACCAGCGGGTATCTTTGTAGTCCGACTGCAGCTTGCGATCGTCGTCGTCATCGTTCAGGTAAGCCGCACCGAACTGACCTTCGCTGGTCTTGGTCAGGTAGCGGAACTCGCCTTCCAGCAGCAGACCGCGTTTGGCCATGTAAGTTGGGTACAGCGTGGCGTCGTAGTTCGGCGCCAGATTGAAATAGTACGGTGTGAGCAACGAGAAGCCGGTTTCTGTGCCGGTACCGATGGTCGGTGGCAGAAAGCCGGACTGGCGACGGTCGTCGATCGGGAAATAAATGTAAGGCGTGTAAAGGATCGGAATGTCATGAACGCGCAGTGTGGCGTTGGTGGCAGTACCGAAACCGGTGGCCGGGTTCAGGGTGATGTTGTTGCCCTTAACGGTCCACGCGTTGCTGTTCGGTTCGCACGTGGTGTACGTGCCGTCCTTCAAGCGGATGATCGCGTTCTCGGCACGACGAGCGTACAGGGCGTTACCGCGAACGTTGTTCTTGTGCAGCACGTACTCGGCGTTGTCGACTTTGGCTTCGCCGGTGTCGAGCTGGACTTCAGCGTGATCACCGACGATCAGGGCGCCGTTGTCGCGCAGACGGACATCGCCGTTCAGCTCGCCACGGTTCTCGGCCTGATGCAGGCTGGCTTCGTCAGCCTCGACCTGCATGCTGCCCTGACGCAGGACAACATCACCGGCCAGAGTCGCAACCTGTTCTTCCTGCTGATAACGGGAAGCCTTGGCGCCGATGAAAGTCGGTGCATCGCTCTTCGGCGTCTTGTCGTCCATGCCCGGACGGATCGGTTCGATGTAGGCGCCCGAGCAGTACGGACCGGTCTCGGCCAGTTGGGCTGCGGTCAGCTTCTCGCGCGGCACCCAGTCAAGGTGGCTGTAATCGGCGCTGCGCGATTTCAGGCCACGGCCCTTGGCCTCGGTGACCAGCATCGTTTTGGGCACGACTTCGCCATCGGAGGTGGTGGTCGTCTGAGCGCCATCTGCCGTGCTGCTGTTGGACGAAACACTGTTGGCGTCGTGCACGGGGCGCGGAGGCAACTGGGCTGCGTTGGTTTTCGGAGAGCAATCCCATGCACCTGTTGCAGACACCGAGCAGTCATACTGTTCAGCGGCAACCACGTACGGGACGGCCAGGGGTTGCATCGCCAGCAAACTGCCGGTTACGAGCAACGGAAATTTTTTACGAAACGCGGGGGATTTCAATGCCATCTTATTAGTCCGGGCTTCCTGCGCGCCATCTGCCCGCGGGGGGGCCGCACGCCTCTCGATGGGCTGAAAAAGATGTCGGATAATAAAGCATGACCCGCTTGACGGCTAGCGCCGTCGGAGACCCTTGCAATGCCAGATCAAGATGTACGCCTGCAACACCTGAAAGTTTGGCTCGATGAGCAGCTCCCGCGGTTATTTGAGGCCCAGGGCTGGGGCCCGATTCCCCCGGCCACGTTGACTGCCGCCAGTAGCGACGCCAGTTTCCGTCGCTACTTTCGCTGGGAGGGGGAGGGCCGAACTTTTATTGTCATGGACGCGCCGCCGCCCCAGGAAAACTGCAAACCCTTCGTGGATATCGCTCATTTATTGAGCGGGTCGGGCATTAATGTTCCGAAAATTTATGCCGAAGACCTGAATCAGGGCTTTCTTTTGTTGAACGACCTGGGTCGTCAGACCTACCTGGATGTCATCGACGAGCAAAACGCCGATCGGCTGTTCATGGACGCGATCGACGCACTGCTCGCCTACCAGCAACTGCCGATGAACGCGCCGTTGCCGAGTTACGACGTGGCACTGCTGCGCCGCGAGCTGGAGCTGTTTCCCGAGTGGTACGTGAAGCGTCATCTGGGCGTCGAGTTTGACCAGGCCCAGCAGGCCAGTTGGCAGGCAGTCAGCGATCTGCTGATCGAAAGCGCGCTGGCCCAGCCAAAGGTGCTGGTGCACCGTGACTACATGCCGCGCAACCTGATGCTCAGCGAACCGAACCCTGGCGTGCTGGATTTTCAGGACGCGGTGTACGGCCCGGTCACCTACGACATCACCTGCCTGTTCAAGGATGCTTTCCTGAGTTGGCCGGAGGAGCGCGTAGCGGCATGGCTCGAGCTGTACTGGAACAAGGCTGCGGCGGCGGGCATCCCGGTGCAGGGCGAATTCGATGAATTCCGGCGTGCCAGCGATCTGATGGGCGTGCAGCGGCATTTGAAGGTGATCGGTATTTTCGCCCGCATCTGCCACCGTGATGGCAAGCCACGCTACGTCGCCGATGTGCCGCGCTTCTTCTCTTATATAGAAGCAGTGTTGGCACGACGCCCGGAGCTGGTTGAACTGAGTAATCTGCTGACCAGCCTTGGCCATACAAAACCGACACAGGCAAAACCAGCATCTGTTGTGTAACGGAATGGACTGCAATTGAAGAGGGACTGCACGTGAAGATTGTCTTGATGAGGGCCGCATGAAAGCGATGATTCTGGCGGCGGGTAAAGGCGAGCGCCTGCGCCCGTTGACCCTGCACACGCCCAAACCGCTGGTGCGAGCCGGCGGTGTTCCACTGATTGAATATCACCTGCGCGCGATCAAATCGGCAGGTTTTGAAGACGTCGTGATCAACCACGCGTGGTTGGGCCAGCAGATCGAAAATCATGTGGGCGACGGTCACCAGTGGGGTCTGAATATCTCCTACTCCCCTGAGGGCGAACCGCTGGAGACGGGCGGCGGGATCTTTCGTGCGCTGCCGCTGCTGGGCGACGAGCCGTTTCTGGTGGTCAACGGAGACATCTGGGTCGATTTCGATTTCAGCGTGTTGATGAAGCCGCTCAAGGGGCTCGCCCATCTGGTGCTGGTGGACAACCCGCCGCATCACCCCGGCGGGGATTTTGCGCTGGTCGACGGGCAAGTTCACAACGATGCTGATCAGCCGCGCCTGACCTACAGCGGTATCGCGGTGCTGCATCCGCAACTTTTCGCGGGCTGCACCGAAGGCGCGTTCAAGCTGGCGCCTCTGTTGCGTGACGCCATGGCGAAAGGCCTAGTGACCGGCGAACGTTTTGCCGGCCGCTGGGTGGATGTCGGTACCCATGAGCGACTGGCCGAAGTCGAGCAGATCCTTGCGGTGAAGCCCTAGATGCTGTGGCCATTCACGGTGGTTGGCGGTGGCGTCGGGTATCTGATTGCCAGCATTCCCGGCGCCATGCTCGGCGCGCTTCTGGGGCAGGCGCTTGATCGGCGGCTGCATTTCCGGAGCTGGGCGGAGATGCGCGAGCGTGCCAATGGCCGCACCGTGCCGCGCGACGACGAGCTTATTTTCATTCTGCTGGGGCGTCTGGCGAAGAGCGATGGCCGTGTGGTCGACGGGCACATTCAGCAGGCGCGCGTGGAAATGCGCCGACTGGACCTCAGCGAGGCAGCGCAGCGGCGGGCCATTCAGGCGTTCAATCGGGGCAAGGACGGGCGCGACAATTTGCGCGTCCACCTGACGCGCCTGAAAACCCAGCCCCACGCCGCAGAAGGTTTGTTGCGCGCCTGTTGGCGCATGGCGTGGGCGGATGGCAGGGCGTCGCGCACCGAGCGCGAATTGATTGTGCAGTGGGGCAAATGGCTGGGCTGGCCGCCAGGCAAAGTCGAAGGCTTATCCTCCACCGAAGACGAGCAGCGTTCGCGGGGTGCTCCCGCCAGCAGTAGCGGCGAGTTTCAGGACGCGCTGCGTTTGCTGGGCGTGAAAGCGGATGCGGAACCAGCGCAGATCAAGCGCGCTTACCGTCGATTGCTCAGTCGCCATCACCCGGACAAGATCGCTGGCAGTGGCGCCAATCAGATACAGGTGCGTGATGCCACCGAGAAAACCCGCGAGCTGCACCACGCCTACGCGGTCATTCGCGATCGGCGCGGGTTTCGCTGAGGCTCTGGGTCTGGATGCTGCCCGCAGCATGGGCAGCGTCGAAGGCGGAAATGGTTACTTTGCGGCGTCACCCTCCAGCCAACCCCGAACCCGACGAAACAATTGATCTTGCTCCATCGCGGGATTGCCGGGAATGGCGCTCAACGCCACTTGGGTGAACCTGGCGTTCTTGTTTCGTTTGCTGGCATCCAGGCGGTCTTGTGCCTGCTGACGCGGCACCGAACGGTCCTTGTTGACGAAGTCGGCCGTCGGGACTTTCAGCGTGGGCAGCAGCGCCATCAGCGACGGCGTTTCCTTGCCGGTGTCTACGGCCGTGACCATGACCAGGCGTTGAACGGCTGGCGAGGGCCGCTCGCTCATGTAACGCGCCGCCCAATAAGCGCCGCTGCCGTGACCGAGGAGGACGATGCTCCGGGCTTTGTTCTGCTGGGCGAAGGTCACGGCGCTGTCGATCCGGGTAAAGATTTTCTCGGCGCTGGCCTTGGCCATCTCGGCTTGGGCAGCTGCCTGTTCGGCGGCCGCTGCGGCCTCCGCTTCAGCAGTGGCTGCAGGATCCGGTGCCTTGACCGGCGCGTCCTTGGGTTTATCACCCGTAGAGGCCGCAGCCGGAGCATCCGCCGCGCGCGCGAATACGCCGTCATTGTGAGCGTCCGGCATGCTCAGACTGAGGCTGGACCACCCGACGTCCGGCAACTTGCGGCGCAGCGGTGCCACCGCAGTCGGCCAGTCTGCTGACTCATCGGCCCCCGGCACGATGATCACCGCGCCTTTGGGCTCGTCGACATTCGCCGGTTTCCACAACGCCAGAAACGTCTCGTCGCCCGCCTGCAACTGCTGTTGCTCGGCTTGTGGCACCTGACGCTCCAGCGCCAGGGTGTCTTCTTCAGTGCGCGACGGCAACGCCGCTCGCTCGACTGGCGCTTCAGCAGGCTTGGCGTCTTTGTCCGGCGCCGGGTCCGCGGCCATGACGAGCGGCGAGCAAGGTAGTATCAGCGTCAGGCACAGCGCAGGAAATAGTGCGCGAAGGGTGTAGGACATCGAATATTCCAAAGGCCGGAAACAATTCCGGCAGACTAATGGGTTGCTGGCTGTTTGTCAGGCCAGGCAATCGCCGCGTCTCAAGCAAGCGACAGACACAGAGCATGATCGGCATGGGATTCAGGGAAATGGAGACGACAGTTTGAGAATCCGTGCGCTGTGCCTTCGGGTTATCGGCGATACCCGCGCGCTCTTGATCGGCCTGATGCTGATCGCGTTGCCGATGTCGCACTATGCCGCCGCCTCGCCCACCCAGGCCGACCCCTTGACCAGCGAGCAAAGGGACTGGCTGACCCAGCGCGGGCAGTTGCGCGTCGGGCTCGTCCTTCAAACGCCTTACGCCCAGCTCGATCGTCGTGCGCAGCAGTTGTCCGGCGCGAACGTCGACCTCATCAATCTCATGGTAAAGACCCTTCAGGTGGAGCTGCTGTGGCGCAGTTATGCCGATCAGGGCGAGCTCGAAAAAGCCTTGGCCGACGGCCAGATCGACTTCGCGCCGGGCCTGACCCAGACGCCCGCCGGCTTGCGCCTGTGGCTGTATTCCGATCCGTACATGCGCGTTCCGCAACTGATCGTTGGCGAACGTGACGGCGCCGGCGCGGTGGATCTGGAAAAGCTCGACGGCCAGGTGCGCGTCGCTGTGCGCATGCCCAGCGTTACTGCTGACTACCTGCGCAGCAATTACACCCACCTCAATCTGCAAGGCGTGCCGCTGGAGCGTCAGGCGTTGCAGCTCTTGCTCAGTCAGCAGGCGCGATACGCCGTGATCGATGAGGCGCAACTCAGCCGTCTGTCCCGCGAAGCCGAGTTTGCCGGGCTCGCCGTGGTTGGCGACATTGGTTTCCCGCAGCTGCTGCGCGTGGCCTCCCGACGTGACACGCCGCAGCTCGCCGAGATTATCAGCCAGGCATTGAGCGCCATTCCGGCCCGGGATCTCGAACAACTGCATACGCAGTGGCTCCAGCCCAAATACCCGCAGATCAGTGAATCGCCGGGGCTGTGGAAGAACATCGCGCTGCTGCTGTTGGTCCTGCTCCTCGCCAGCGCGGCGATTGTTTACTGGCAGCGCAAACAACAGCAGCAATTGGAGAAACAATTACTCGCCGCCCGGGATGACATCGCCAGGCGTCTGGCAGGGGAGGAGGCATTGCGGCTGGCGCAGTTCTCCATCGATCAGAGCACCGTCGGCATTCTCTGGGTCAATTGGGACAGCCACGTGCGCTACGCCAATCAGGCCGCCGAAACCATGCTGGGTTATGCGCCGGGTGGAGTGGTGGACCGGCCGCTGATTGATTTCGAGCCGGGGCTGAACATGGATCGCTGGCTCAATCTGTGGAAAACCGCGCGCTCCAGCGAGGAAGGGCCGCAGAACTACGAAAGCAATTGCGTGCGCGCCGATGGCAGCATCCTGCCTGCCGATGTATCGCTGAGCTTTCTGCGTTTTCGCGACGCCGAGTACCTGGTGGTGTTCATCACCGACGTGACCGAACGACGCCGGTCCCTCGCCGCGTTGCAGGAGAGCGAGGCGCGCTTGCAGGTGCTGGCCGAGCAGTTGCGCGAGCTGTCGGCGCACCTGGAAACCGTGCGCGAAGAAGAAAAGGCCCGAATCGCCCGGGAAGTCCACGACGAGCTGGGTCAGATGCTGACCGTGCTCAAGCTGGAAACGTCCATGTGTGAACTGGCCTACGCCGATCTTGACCCTGGCTTGCGTGATCGGTTGAACAGCATGAAGCGCCTGATTGCGCAGTTGTTCCAGTTGGTGCGGGACGTGGCGACCGCGCTGCGGCCACCGATTCTTGATGCAGGCATTGCGTCAGCCATTGAATGGCAGGCCCGGCGCTTCGAGGCACGCACCCAGATTCCGTGCCTGGTGCAGGTGCCGGACAACTTGCCCAGCCTGCCGGACGCAACGGCCATCGGGCTGTTCCGCATTCTTCAGGAGTCGCTGACCAACGTCATGCGCCATGCCGAGGCGCACACGGTCGAGCTGAGCCTGACGCTGAGCGTTGGCGTGCTGTGCATGCGCATCGCCGACGACGGCAAGGGCTTCGATCAGCGCGCAGAACGTCCGGCGTCGTTCGGACTGGTGGGCATGCGCGAGCGGGTCCTGATCATGGGCGGGCAATTGCATCTGGACACCTTGCCCGGAGAAGGCACAACCTTGCGCATCCACATTCCGCTGGAACCGGTCGCTGAGGAGCACGTGCATTGATTCGCGTATTGGTTGCCGAAGACCACACGATTGTCCGCGAGGGCATCAAACAGCTGATCGGCCTGGCGAAAGATCTGCAAGTGGTCGGGGAGGCCAGCAATGGCGAGCAGTTGCTGGAGGCTTTGCGCCACATCCCGTGCGAGGTCGTGCTGCTGGATATTTCCATGCCGGGCGTCAATGGCCTGGAGGCGATCCCGAGAATTCGCGCGCTGAACAATCCGCCCGCGATTCTGGTGCTGTCGATGCACGATGAAGCGCAAATGGCCGCGCGGGCCTTGAAGGTCGGCGCCGCCGGCTACGCGACCAAGGACAGCGACCCTGCGTTGCTGCTGACGGCGATCCGGCGGGTGGCTGCGGGCGGGCGTTATATCGACCCGGACCTGGCCGATCGCATGGTGTTTGAGGTCGGTCTGACGGACAGCCGGCCGTTGCACTCATTGTTGTCCGAGCGCGAGTTCTCGGTGTTCGAGCGCCTGGCCCAGGGCGCGAACGTCAACGACATCGCCCAGCAACTGGCGCTGAGCAGCAAGACCATCAGCACCCACAAGGCGCGCCTGATGCAGAAGCTGAAAATCAATTCGCTGGCCGAGCTGGTGAAGTATGCGATGGAGCACAAGTTGGTTTGATTGCGTGTCTAAAAACGACTTCCTGTGGTACTTCGTAAAACGCAATCGCGAGCAAGCTCACTCCTACAGGTTATTGCGATCCCCTGTAGGAGTGAGCT
>NZ_JASCOY010000129.1:0-11430 GCF_029960075.1 Pseudomonas sp. PS02290 | reverse complement strand
CGGAGGCGGTGGTGGCGGCGGTCACTATGAAGGCGGTGGCCCGGGTGGCGGCGGTGGCGGTGGCGGCGGTCCTGGCCCGCGTTGATCGGATAAGCGCTTAATGAGCGGTGGGAGCGAGCGGGGGTGTCGCTCCCACAATGACTGGTCGGCAGACGCCTGCCTTACTCGTCACGCCCTTCCATCATGGTCCGCTTGAGGATCACGTACACCGCGCCTGCGCCGCCATGCTTGGCAATACAGGAAGCAAATCCCAATACCTGCTGATGCTGACGCAACCACGTGTTGACGTGGCTCTTGATCATCGGCCGCTTGCCGTCCAGCCGCACCGCCTTGCCGTGGGTAATCCGCACGCAGCGCACCTCGAGTTTTGCCGCCTCGGCGAGAAATTCCCACATCGTCTCGCGCGCCATTTCGACGCTCATGCCATGCAGGTCCAGGCTGCCTTCAAAGCTGATCTGCCCCAGCTTGAGCTTGCGCATCTGGCCTTCCTGCACCCCGTCACGGGCCCAGTACAGCGTGTCTTCAGGGCCGACATCGATCACGAACTGGTCTGACAGACCATCAACGGTAATCGTGGAATCGGAGCGCACGGTGGCCGCCTGACGCAGCTTGGCCAGATTCTTACGGTCGGTTTTGGGTTTTCCTACGTCCGCATGTTCAGTCTTGATGGGCTTTACGCCGCGAATCTCACTTCTGAACAGGGAAAAATCGTCGTCTTGCATGGTGGTCTCCGCGAAGGGGGCCAGTTTAACCGCGTCACGCCAGAATCGGCGCGACTATCGATGATCAGGGCTTTCGATGATTAAACGGCAGCGGATGACGCGAAGGTCAGTCGTGCTTCTTCATCAGGTGGGGAGACATGTTCAGTTCGCCGGCACGACGGCGGCGGCGGCGACTGCGGCGCCAGAACCAGATGCCGACATACAGCATCAACAAACCGACGATGACTGTGACCGCAGCGCCCGCTGGACTGGCGTTGAGTTCGCCCAGTGCGACGGGGTTGCCGATCAGGCTGGCGACACCGGCCATTGCCAGCAGCACGCCAGCGGTGGCCAGAACGGCTGACATCGCTGCAATAATGCGCATCCGCCAGCTGCCCTGGCCCTTGGGGCGCAGGCGACGGGCATCAAAACCATCGGATATTTTCATTCCGATTTCCTCTATGGGTATCGGCGCTCTGACCCGCACAGCGTGGGGGTGGTTCCCGCCTGGCCAGGTTTCAGGGGCATTACGAATCGATTACGGATAGGCGGTCAGGTGAACAGGGTTAACCCCGCCTGACGACTGCATTTGTACGCCTTTTCTTCAGGAGCTGCCGGAAAATGATCCGCGCGAGGGGCATGCGCAGTCAGCTCGTTGCAACAGCTCCTGTTGAGGGAGGATTCAGATCAGGTCTTTGGTCAGCGCCAGTTTGGCGAAGTTGTCGTTCATGATTGCCATCTCCGCCTGCTGCACCAGCTCGGCCTTGATAACGCCGCTCGGCGTCGGCAGATCGCGGGTGGCGCAGGCGTCTTCCACCAGCGTGCAGCGAAACCCGTAGTCCTTGGCCGCGCGCACGGTAGTGCTGACGCTGGAGTGGCTCATGAAACCGCACACCACCAGGTCCAGCCGGCCACGGCTCTCCAGCAAGCTGTGCAGCGTGGTGCGGTCGTCGGTGGAGACGGTCCCGTTCAGCGCGTTCGGCAGGCGTTTTTCGATGATGATTTCGTCACCCTGCGGCTGCAGTTCAGGCACGAATTGCCCGCGCTCGCCCTGGGGATCAAACATTCCGCCCACGGTGCCCAGATGACGCACGTGAATGATCGGCGACTTCGCTGCACGCGCGGCAGCGACCAGTTTGACGATGTTGTCGATGGCGTCCTGAACGCCAGTCAGGGCGAGAGGGCCGCTGAGGTATTCCTTCTGCGCATCGATGATGATCAGGGTGGCATTACTTAATGTGGCCGCTGCGTATTCACGGCCACTGAGTTGAAACATGGTCTTGGGACCAGTGTTTGAAACAGACATCGGGGGGCTCCTTCGAGTGGGGCTTTTGCCACATTGTCCACTGGCAGAGCGATTCTGTGAATCGCCATGCTCACAGACCTCGCTTTTTTGCCGGGCTTCAAGCCGTCGAGCAGGTCGCGGTTGCTGTCATAGTGCCTGCAAAACGAGGTAAAGACTGTGGAAAGTTTTGCGCGAGGCCGCTGCACCCGGTGCGGGATCGTTTGTTGCGTGGATGGCTGATAGAATCGCCCGTCGTTTTTTCAAGGAGTCTGCCGTGATCACTTCCCGCCTGCGCACCCTGCGCGATCATATCCGTTGGGCTGTCAGCCGTTTCCACGGGGAAGACCTGTTTTTCGGCCATGGCACCGACAACGCGTGGGACGAAGCCCGCCAGTTGGTCCTCGGCGCCCTGCACCTGCCGTGGGAAATTGCCGACAGTTACCTGGACTGCAACCTTGAAGACGAAGAGCTGGTGGCGGTGCAACACCTGATCAAGCGACGCATCGACGAGCGTGTGCCCACGGCGTATCTGCTGGGTGAAGCGTGGTTCTGCGGGATGTCATTCATCGTCGACGAGCGCGTGCTGATTCCGCGCTCGCCCATCGGTGAACTGATCGAGCAGCGGTTTGCACCCTGGCTGGCCAGCGATCCGGCCCGCATTCTCGACCTGTGCACTGGCTCCGGCTGCATTGGCATCGCCTGCGCCGACGTGTTCCCCGACGCTGAGGTGGTGTTGGCCGACCTGTCGTTTGAGGCGCTGGAAGTGGCGAATCAGAACATCGAACGCCATGGCGTGGACCAGCGCGTGTACACCGTACAGGGCGATGGTTTCGACGGCCTGCCGGGCCAGCGTTTTGACCTGATCGTGTCCAACCCGCCGTACGTCGATGCCGAAGATTTCGCCGACATGCCTGACGAATACCAGCACGAACCCGAGCTGGCGCTGGCCTGCGGTGACGACGGCTTGAATCTGGTGCGGCGCATGCTGGCCCAGGCTGCAAACCATCTGAACGAGAAGGGCTTGTTGATCGTGGAAGTCGGCAACAGCCAGGTTCACGTCGAAGCGCTGTACCCGGAAGTGGATTTCGCCTGGCTGGAATTCGAACGCGGCGGCCACGGCGTGTTCATGCTGACGGCCGAGCAGTGCCGCAATCATCAAGACGTCTTTGCAGCGCGGATCTAATCAGATAATCGGCGGGCCTCTTCCCGGCTAAAGCCGGTCCTACTATGGATACGCGGTCAAACAGTAGGACCGGCTTCAGCCGGGAAGGCGTCGGACGTCACACCGCAAATCTGATGGCGAACACACCGGCCTGTTCCCGGCTAAAGCCGGTCCTACTATGGATACGCGGTCAAACAGTGGGACCGGCTTCAGCCGGGAAGGCGTCGGTCGTTACACCCTAAATCTGATTTCGAACACACCGGCCTTTGCCCTGTTAACGCCAGGTCACCGATGCGTCGCAATCCAGATCAGCAGGCCGGCCTGAAACACGGCGAAGGTGACCAGGCAGGCGATGGTGAAGCGCAAACCGGCGTCGTCCCGGCGGTATTTGCTGACCTTGTCTTCGGACTTCTTGATCGTGACGTCCTGTTCCTGAATCCTCTGTTCGGCCTGCTGCAACATCTGCGCGGCGTCGAGGATCTGCACGATCTGGATTTTGTCGGCGTTCCAGGTGTTATTGAGGTTGCCGACCTTGGCGTCCTTGATGGTGCCTTTCAGGTGTTGCGCATCGGCGTAGACGACTTCGAAACCCTGGGTCTTGAGGAAGTGATCGCGACGCAGGCGCGTGTCCTCGTTGAGCGCATCCTTATTCGCCAGTGCGACGCCTTCAATCTTGTACGCGGCGCATCGTTTCTGCGCCCAGGCGATGCCCTGGGCCAGCATGAAACGGCCCAGCCCACGGTTCCACGGATCGATCTGCAAGCCGGACGCCGGGCCCACGCGAACGCTGCGATTGGCGTGATCCACCCAGATATCCAGACAATTCTGTTCTTTGCGGGTCTTCTGCCCCGGCAACTGATAGGTCATGCGCAGCAGGCTGAATTCCTTGTTGTGGCGCTCGGCCTTGCCGAATTCAACGAAGCGCAGCGGGCGGGCGCCGGTCGCGCGGTCGGTCGGCAGGGGCGCCAGACGCAGCATCGAGAAGTGCTCCGCGTGCACTTCTTCCCACAAGACAGGCGCGGCGACTTCGCCTTCTTTGGCATCGGTCGGCTCGACCGCGTCGGTTTGCATGGTTGCTTCTGTCATCACGGCGATCCTGTTATCGACATTGCCCGGCACATGGCACCGGCACACGATGCCAGCAGACAGCTATCGGCCGTTTCTGACGAAGCTAAAGGGATCGTGCGTCGACTCGCGCGTCGACGAGAAGAGCACCGGCCTCAGGCGGCCGGTACCGAGTCGAGAAATTTCAGGATGCGATCGGTCACTTCGCTGGCCAACGGCAACTGCGGATCCTTGTAGGAAGCCAGCTGGCGCTTGATGTCCATCGGCACGATACGCAGCACGTGGTTCATGCCGTCGATGATTGCCAGTTGCGAGTCGGGTTTGGCCTTGTGCAGCAACTCTGCGTCGCCCACGCCCACTTGCATGTCGTTGCGCCCCTGAATGATCAGCGTCGGGATTTTCAGTTGCCCGAACGCCGCCGTCGGGTTCTGCCGGAACAACGAAATCAGATAAGGCTGCACGCTTGGGCGGAACACCACCTGAAGGGGTTCGGGCACGTCGTTGTCAGTCTTGCCGGCCTTGATCTCTTCGATCAGTTGCTCGCTGCGCGCCAGCAGCGGAGGAGGGAGGCGATCCTGCAGTTGCTCGCGGACCACTTGATCCACCGGGCGACCGGTGCCGGCTACGGAAATCAACGCGACGGCGCCCGCACGTTCTGCCGCCAGGGTGGCGACCAGTGCGCCTTCACTGTGGCCCATCAGAATCAGAGGGCCCAGGCGCGCGTCGGTCTTGAGTTTGGCGGCCCAGGCGACCGCGTCGTCGACGTACTTCTCGATGCTCAGATCGCGCTCGTCCGGGGTGGCAGGGCGACTGGCCGCGACGCCGCGCTTGTCGTAACGCACGCTGGCAATGTTGTGCTTGGCGAGGATCAGGGCGAGACGCTTCATGCTGTCGTTGCGTCCGCCGTCGGAGTTGTTGCCATCACGGTCGGTCGGCCCTGAGCCGGCGATGATCAACACCACCGGCACCGGTTTCGCCGATTTGGGCAGCAGCAGCGTGCCGAACAGCTCGCCGGTGCCGGTGTCCAGGCTGATGGGGCGCTGCAGCACGACGGGCGTTCCGGCGTGGGCGATGGATGACAGCAGGGTCAGGCTCAAGATGATCGCTCGCAGCGGCCAGAAGCCGCGAATCAGGGGTAAGGCGCTTAGCATTGCAGGACCGTCATCAATAAAGTGTCAATTGGACGCGGGCAAATGAATAAGGTTCGAGGATGAACTGCGCCATAAGCCTGCGTATACTGGCGCGCTTGAGTTTTTGAACGTCCTCGGAGCCTCCCGCATGTCCGGCAATACCTACGGCAAGCTGTTCACTGTCACCACTGCCGGCGAAAGCCACGGTCCGGCACTGGTTGCCATCGTTGACGGCTGCCCGCCGGGCATCGAGCTGTCGCTGGAAGACCTGCAGCGTGACCTCGACCGCCGCAAGCCGGGGACCAGTCGCCACACCACCCAGCGTCAGGAGCCCGACGAGGTCGAGATCCTGTCCGGCGTCTTCGAAGGCAAGACCACCGGCGCGTCCATCGGCCTGTTGATCCGCAACACCGATCAGAAGTCCAAGGACTACTCGGCGATCAAGGACCTGTTCCGCCCCGCCCACGCCGATTACACCTACCACCATAAATACGGCATCCGCGACTACCGTGGCGGCGGTCGCAGCTCTGCGCGGGAAACGGCCATGCGCGTCGCCGCCGGTGCCATCGCCAAGAAGTTTCTCGCCACCCAGGGCATCACCGTTCGCGGCTACATGAGCCAGCTCGGCCCGATCGAAATCCCGTTCAAGACCTGGGATTCGGTGGAAGACAACGCCTTCTTCAGCCCTGACCCGAGCAAGGTGCCGGAGCTGGAAGCCTACATGGACCAACTGCGTCGCGATCAGGACTCGGTGGGCGCGAAGATCACGGTCGTCGCCGACGGCGTGATGCCGGGGCTGGGCGAGCCGATTTTCGACCGTCTCGATGCCGAACTGGCCCACGCGCTGATGAGCATCAATGCGGTCAAGGGCGTCGAGATCGGCGCCGGCTTTGCCTGCGTCGCCCAGCGCGGCACCGAGCATCGTGACGAAATGAGCCCGGAAGGTTTTCTGTCGAACAACGCCGGCGGCATCCTCGGCGGGATTTCGTCCGGCCAGCCGATCGTTGCGCATCTGGCCCTGAAAGCGACCTCCAGCATCACCACGCCGGGGCACTCGATCGACGTCGATGGCAACTCCGTCGAAGTCATCACCAAGGGCCGCCACGACCCCTGCGTCGGCATCCGCGCGACGCCCATTGCCGAGGCGATGATGGCCATCGTCCTGGTTGACCACCTGCTGCGCCACCGCGGGCAAAACGCTGACGTGCGCGTCACCACGCCGATTCTGGGTCAGTTGTAATGCCTGAGCCGCGCGTCGCCGCCGCGGTCATCTGAGCGTGGCGGCGCTTCCTTACTGGCGGCTCGCCAGCTTCTATCTGTTCTATTTCGCCC
This sequence comes from Pseudomonas sp. PS02290, assembly GCF_029960075.1. Classification (NCBI taxonomy): domain Bacteria; kingdom Pseudomonadati; phylum Pseudomonadota; class Gammaproteobacteria; order Pseudomonadales; family Pseudomonadaceae; genus Pseudomonas; species Pseudomonas sp. PS02290. Next base: position 4,755 of record NZ_JASCOY010000129.1, on the reverse strand, counting down.
TGCTCGGGGCCACGGCGCCCTACATGGCGCTGTATTTCAGCCACCTGGGATTTTCCGCCGCGCGCATCGGCGAGCTGGTAGCAATCCCGATGCTGATGCGCTGCGTTGCGCCCAACGTCTGGGGCTGGCTCGGCGATTACACCGGCCGACGCCTGACCATCGTGCGCTTCGGCGCCATTTGCGGACTGGCCTGTTTCAGCCTGATTCTCGTCGACACGTCCTACGCCTGGCTGGCAATGGTCATGGCCCTCTATGCGTTTTTCTGGCACGCGGTGCTGCCGCAATTCGAAGTCATCACGCTGACGCATTTGCAGGGCCAGACTTCCCGCTACAGCCAGATCCGGCTGTGGGGATCGATTGGCTTCATTCTTTCGGTGGTCGTGTTGGGCCGGATGCTGGAGTGGTTCAGCCTGGATTACTACCCGCAACTGCTGCTGTTGATCCTGCTCGGCATTATCGCCAGCAGTTGGTGGGTGCCGAATGCTCAACCGGTGGTCTCGGGCGTGCGGGTCGCGGGGGAGGGCTTTCTCAGGCAGATGATCAGGCCGGGCGTGCTGGCGTTTTATGTCAGCGTCGCATTGATACAACTGAGCCACGGGCCGTATAACACCTTTCTAACGCTGCACCTGGAACACCTCGGCTACAGCCGCGGGATGATTGGCCTGCTGTGGGCGCTGGGGGTGATCGCTGAAGTGTTGATGTTCATGGCGATGAGCCGTGTGCTGCAGCGCTTCAGTGTCCGTCAGGTGCTGATCACCAGCTTCGTGATCGCCGCATTGCGCTGGCTTTTGCTGGGTAATCTGGCCGATCATCTGGCGATTCTGATCGTCGCCCAACTGATGCACGCAGCCACCTTCGGCAGCTTTCATGCGTCGGCCGTGCATTACGTGCAACGCAGTTTTGGCCCACGCCAGCAAGGTCAGGGTCAAGCGTTGTACGCCGCCCTTTCCGGCACCGGCGGGGCGATGGGCGCTTTGTATTCCGGTTACAGCTGGAACGCGCTGGGCGCCAGCTGGACCTTTGCCATTGCGAGTCTGGCGGCCGTGGCCGCTGCTGTCCTGACCGCCACATGTATGAAAGAGGAGCGCGTATGAGTCGCGAAGCACTGGCTCGGGAAATCATCGAAGCGGGGCAGTTTCTGTACGCCCGGGGCTGGTCGCCCGCCACCAGCAGCAATTATTCCGTGCGCCTGTCGCCGACCGAAGCGCTGCTGACCGTCTCCGGCAAGCACAAGGGCCAGTTGGGCATGGAAGACGTGTTGGCCACCGACCTGGCCGGCAACAGCCTGGAACCGGGCAAAAAGCCGTCGGCCGAAACACTGCTGCACACACAGCTTTATAGCTGCAAGCCAGCGGTAGGCGCCGTGCTCCACACTCACTCGGTCAACGCCACCGTGCTGTCCCGGCTCACTGCCGGCGACCACCTGGTGTTCGAGGACTACGAGCTGCAAAAAGCCTTCAGCGGCGTTTCCACCCATGAATCAAAAGTGGTGGTGCCGATTTTCGACAACGATCAGGACATCGCCCGGCTGGCAGGCAAGGTTCAGCCCTGGCTGGATCAGCACCCTGACTGCGCCGGTTACCTGATTCGGGGTCATGGTTTGTACACTTGGGGCGCGAAGATGAGCGATGCCTTGCGCCAGATCGAAGCCTTCGAATTCCTGTTCGAATGCGAGCTCAAGACCCTGTCCGTGCTCAACCGCTGATCGCTGCAGCGTTGATGGTTGCACCCAGCGTCCCCACTGCCTGAATCAAACGCATCTGATCGGCCCCAGAGCCGACAGACGCGGACCGAACCGAGGAAGCCCCCCAATGAGCAGTCTGTCCGTTTACCACGTGTCATCCCCCGAACTGCCCAACAAGGTCCTGACCCACCTGGAAGACATTGCTTCGACCCTGGCCGAGCACGGCGTGGCGTTTGACCGCTGGCAGGCGGCAACGCCGATTACCCCCGGCGCCAGCCAGGAGGAGGTCATCGCGGCCTACCGCACCCAGATCGACAGGCTGATGACCGAGCGGGGTTACGTGACCGTCGATGTGATCAGCCTCAACAGTGACCACCCGCAGAAGGCCGAACTGCGCGCCAAGTTCCTCGAGGAGCATCAGCATGGCGAAGATGAAGTGCGTTTCTTCGTCGCCGGCCGAGGACTGTTTACGCTGCACATCGACGACTTCGTCTACGCCGTGCTGTGCGAGAAAAACGACCTGATCTCGGTTCCGGCCGGCACCCGTCACTGGTTCGACATGGGCGAGCATCCGCATTTCGTTGCCATTCGCCTGTTCAACAACCCGGAAGGCTGGGTGGCCAAGTTCACCGGCGAAAGCATCGCCAGCCAGTTCCCGCGCCTGGAGGACTGACCAACATGACCATCAAAGCGATCCTGACTGACATCGAAGGCACCACCAGCGCGGTGAGCTTCGTCTTCGACGTGCTCTTTCCGTACGCCAAGCAGCATCTGCCCGCGTTCGTTCGCCAGCATGCCGGCGAACCCGACGTGGCCGCGCAGTTGCAGGCCGTGCGCAACGACAGTGCTGAACCTGACGCGAGTGTCGATCGGGTCATCGAGATCCTGTTGCAATGGATCGCCGAAGACCGTAAAGCCACGCCGCTCAAGGCATTGCAGGGCATGGTCTGGCAGCAGGGTTACCAGGCCGGGCAGCTCAAGGGACACGTTTACCCGGATGCCGTTGAGGCGCTGAAACGCTGGCATCAGGCAGGGTACGCGTTGTACGTCTACTCCTCGGGCTCGATCCAGGCGCAGAAGTTGATCTTTGGCTGCTCGGAGGCAGGCGATCTGTCCGGGCTGTTCAGCGGCTATTTCGACACCACTTCCGGGCCCAAGCGCGAGGAGGCGTCCTATCGATCGATTGCGTCGAGCATCGGGCATCCGGCGGAAGCGATCCTGTTTCTATCCGACATCGTCGAAGAACTCGATGCAGCGCAACAGGCCGGCATGGCCACCTGCGCACTGGTGCGCGATGGCGGAGAACTGAACGGGCACATCAACGTGAGCAGTTTTACGGCGATAGAGCCCAGCGCTTTCTGATCAATCTGGTGTGCTGAAAACCGACGGCCGATGTCTCTGACATTGGCCGTTTTTGTATCCAAATGCGGAAAAATGTAAGTTGGTTTTTGTTCGTTTGTGGGAAGTTGCTTGTTTCACGGTCAGGCATGCCTGTTTGTTTTCGACGCTGTGTTTAACCCTCCTCGACTGTGTAACCCTTCGCCTGTCGCACCCTGACAGCTTTTGAATGCGCCTCGTGCGGTCGTGTTGACGACAGCACCTGACGCCGTTTTCAGCTGCCATGCATAAAAAATCCAAGGGGCATCGGGGCTGCGAACTTGATGGTTTTAAACGGGAGGGGAACATGAAAAACGCACAGACAGGGACGCTGAGTCCGTTGATACAACAAATGGTCACCAGCATCACTGAACAGGACGGCGATGCGGCCATTGCCAACGCACTTGACTGGCTACGGGCTGAATGCCGCAGCGAACGGGCCATGCTTTATCAGTATCGCAACGGCGTGCTGCTCAGTTGCATCACGTCGAACGTCGACAGCTACTGGAAGGATCTTTATTGCCAGGGACGCCTGATGATTGAAGACCCGGTTATCCGTTGCTACCGCCACACCATGGGCTTTCTGAATTGGGAGGAGGCCTTCAAGACCTACCCGCCGTCTGCGGCCTACATGGCTGCGGTGGAGGATTGCGACCTGCTTCCGGCGTTTTCCTATGGCTACAGCAGCCAGACGCGCGCCAACCAAGGCGTCGTCACCATCTGCACGCTCAACGGCATGGAGCGACCGCTGAGCCACAACGATCGCTACCTGCTCACTAGTCTGGTGCCGATGCTTCACGTGGCGGGGAAGGGCCGACAACTGCAGACGCGGGCGCTGTCTCCGAAAGAACTGGAAATCCTCAAATGGGCGCGGGAAGGCAAGACGGCGTGGGAGATCGGGCTGATAAAAGAAGTCTCGGAGGCAACCGTCAAGCATCACTTCAAGAGCATCTACGCCAAGCTCGGGGTCACCAACCGCGCTCAGGCCGTGGGCGAGGCATTGTGTCGGGGGATCATTCAGTAGACTGAGGCCCAATGCGCGCCAGCGTCTAACGTCACCCTCAGCGAAATAAAGCCCAAAAAAAACCGCGATAGCATCGACTATCGCGGGAATCTACAAGGGATGCTTCGATGAGAGTGAAACGTGCTGCTGCCGGAACGCCAGGTTCCGGCTTCGTACTTATCGGGTGTGATAAGTAGGCAGATCAAAACGGTGCTGGCTTTGCAACATCGAGATAGCGGGCAGCTCGCTGGCTTGTGCGGCCAGGTCGCGACGAATCGCGCTGATCACCCATTCCAGTTGCACTGGGGTGTGCAGTTGAGCGTAAGACACGCAGCGGCGGATGTTGGTGCCTTCTTCGTTGCGCAGAGTCAACAGAACGCCACCGTCCGGACGCGGCTGGGTGGTGACTTCGAAATCGGAAAATACGGATGCGAATTTTTCTTGGATGAAAGTCATGTCTAGAGGCTCCATTGCTCATGGGATAACAAGCTTGGAATAACTAGTGCAGTGACTGTGCCAGCTTTTGACGCTAAATAAATGTCAATAAAATCAAGGACTTACAGGTTTTACAAAAATTCTGCTTCGTGCAATTTGCATGAATGCCTCCCGTGCATCCTGCAATTTACCGGAGTGGGGGGTGGTGAAGGAGTGCTGCGGGGCGGGAGTCGCGCTTTGCGGACATAACTGAGAC
>NZ_JASCOY010000128.1:0-11772 GCF_029960075.1 Pseudomonas sp. PS02290 | reverse complement strand
TGGCCGACCAGCCACCACTGGCCGTCCTGGAGCTTTTTGATCTGGTAACCGTTCACGCTTTTGACTTCAGACATCGACTCGTCTCGATTAGTAATTCAGGCGCCCATGATAATCGGCAAATGCCAAAGGGCAATCGCACAATTTCCCACGCGCGATGGCGAACAGGGCTACGCTTGCGAAGGTCACCGAACGGCGGTTACGCGGTGCTGGATGCCCTCGTACGAAGGACAGCATGGAATTCCAATAATCAGTGGGTGAAGCGTGGCGAGTGAGCTGGTTGCTGAGCTATTGGTGGAACGATCTGCGGAACTATCTGCGTCAGCGTTCCTCTACCTAGGCAGCGAACGGCCAGTAGCGGCATTGTAAGGTTATCGCCGCCTCATTAGACTGCGCCGCAACACCCCCAGCTCATCAAGGATTTATATGATCAAGAAATGCTTGTTCCCTGCAGCCGGTTACGGCACTCGCTTCTTGCCAGCGACCAAGGCCATGCCCAAAGAGATGCTGGCCGTTGTCAACAAGCCACTGATCCAGTACGGCGTGGAAGAAGCACTTGCTGCGGGTTTGACTGAAATCTCCATTGTCACCGGCCGCGGCAAGCGCGCGCTGGAAGACCACTTCGATATCAGCTACGAGCTTGAGCACCAGATCAAGGGCACCGACAAGGAAAAATACCTCGTCGGCATCCGCAGACTGATCGACGAGTGCAGCTTTTCCTACACTCGCCAGACCGAAATGAAAGGTCTGGGCCACGCGATTCTGAGCGGTCGTCCGCTGATCGGTAACGAGGCATTCGCCGTGGTGTTGGCGGATGACCTGTGTGTCAACCTGGAAGGTGACGGCGTTCTGGCGCAGATGGTCAAGCTGCACCAGCAGTACAAGTGCTCGATCGTGGCGATTCAGGAAGTTGACCCGAACGAGACCAACAAGTACGGCGTGATTGCTGGCGAAGAAATCAAACCAGGCCTGTTCCGCGTCACTGACATGGTCGAGAAGCCGGCACCGGATGTTGCTCCGTCCAACCTCGCCATCATCGGTCGCTACATCCTGACCCCGGACATTTTCGAAAAGATCGAAAACACCGAGCCAGGCAAAGGCGGCGAAATCCAGATCACCGACGCCCTGATGAAGCAGGCCGCCGAGGGCAACGTCCTGGCGTACAAATTCAAAGGCAAGCGTTTTGACTGCGGCGGTGCCGAAGGCTACGTGGAAGCGACCAACTTCTGCTTCGAGCACTTCTACAAGACCGGCAAATCGACTCAGTGATGCATCTGTATCGGTAGTCAGCGTCTAGCTGTGCTGTCAGACAAAGCCACCTTCGGGTGGCTTTGTCGTTTCTGTCCTGCGGAACTTGCCGAGCGCGCTCAAGCGGTTATGCTAGCGCATCGCTTGGGAGAGACACATGAGCTACGACTTTGACCTTTTTGTAATTGGCGCGGGCTCGGCCGGCGTCCGCGCAGCGCGGTTTTCCGCCGGTTTCGGCGCGCGCGTGGCCGTGGCCGAGAGCCGTTATCTGGGGGGCACCTGCGTCAACGTTGGTTGCGTCCCGAAAAAGCTGATGGTCTACGGCGCGCACTATTCCGAAGACTTCGAACAGGCAAAAGGCTACGGCTGGAGCAGTGGCGAGGCGCATTTCGACTGGCCCACCCTGATCGCCAACAAGAACCGTGAAATCAGCCGCCTCAATGGCGTCTACCGCAAGCTGCTGGACAGCAGCGGCGTGACACTGATGGAAGGCCATGCGCGCCTGCGCGGCCCCCACGAAGTCGAAATCAACGGCCAGGTTCACACGGCCGAGCACATCATGATCGCCACCGGTGGCTGGCCGCAGGTGCCGGACATTCCGGGCCGCGAGCACGCCATCACCTCCAACGAAGTGTTCTTTCTCGAACAGATGCCCAAGCGCGTCGTCGTGGTGGGCGGCGGCTACATCGCAGTCGAGTTCGCTTCGATCTTCAACGGCCTGGGCGCTGACGTCTCGCTGATGTACCGCGGCGAATTGTTCCTGCGCGGCTTCGACGAAAGCGTGCGCACCCATCTGCACGAAGAGCTCGCCAAGCGCGAGATGGACATCCGCTTCAAGACCGAAATCAACAGCATCGAAAAGCTGGGCGACGGCACCTTGCAACTGAACCTGAACGACGGCACCTCGTTCAACACCGACTGCGTGTTCTACGCCACCGGCCGCCGTCCGATGCTCGATAACCTGGGCATGGACACCGTCAACGTCGAGCTGGATGAGAAAGGCTTCATCAAGGTCAACGGTGACTATCAGACCACCGAGCCATCGATCATCGCCGTCGGCGACATCATCGGTCGGGTGCAGTTGACGCCGGTGGCCCTGGCCGAAGGTATGGCCGTCGCGCGGCGCCTGTTCAAGCCCGAGCAGTACCGCCCCGTGGACTACCGCCACATTCCCACCGCCGTGTTCAGCCTGCCGAACATCGGCACGGTCGGTCTCACCGAGGCCGAAGCCATGAAGGACGGCTATGAGGTGCAGGTGTTCGAAAGCAAGTTCCGGCCGATGAAGCTGTCGCTGACCGACAATCAGGAGCGCACCCTTATGAAGCTGGTGGTCGACGCCAAAACCGATCGCGTGCTGGGTTGCCACATGGTCGGCCCGGACGCGGGCGAGATCATCCAGAGCCTGGCGATCGCGCTCAAGGCCGGCGCTACCAAACAGATTTTCGACGACACCATTGGCGTGCATCCTACGGCGGCGGAGGAATTCGTCACCATGCGCACACCGACGCGTTAAGGCATGCGCCGCGCGCGTGATTGAACGACGCGCGGCACGTGCGAACGGTCCGGCCTCCATGGAGGGAGCTGGACGAGCCATTGTTTTTAGGGACGGACCCACTCTTTGACCAGCACGAGTTTTTCGGCAGCCATGCCCTTGAATCCAGCAGGACCTGACGACCAGGCGCTTTCCAGAACCGAAACGCTTGAGGAAAGTGAGCGGCAGTTTCGCAGCCTCGCCGACAACATGAGTCAGTTGGCCTGGATCGCCGATCCGGCCGGGCGCATCCATTGGTACAACGAGCGCTGGTACAGTTACACCGGCACCTCGTACGAGGCGATGATGGCGTTGGGCTGGCGATCGTTGCATCACCCTGACCATGGCCAGCGAGTCGAGTCGCGCCTGCAGCGCTGTTTCGCGACTGGGTCATTGTGGGAAGACACCTTCCCGCTGCGTGGCAAAGACGGCCAGTACCGCTGGTTCCTGTCCCGTGCGTTGCCGATCCGCGACGACCGCGGCAGCATCACCCACTGGCTGAGCACCAGCACGGACATCACTGCGCAAGTCAGTGCCGAAGATGCGCTGCGTGAGCTGAACGAGAGTCTTGAGCAGCGTGTCGCCGCGCGTACCCGTGAACTGGCCGAGAGCAATGAGCGCCTGCAAATCGAAATCAGCGAGCGCGCCCAGGCCGAAGAGGCCCTGCGCCACGCGCAGAAGATGGACGCCATCGGCCAGCTCACTGGCGGCATCGCCCACGATTTCAACAACATGCTGACCGGCGTGCTTGGCGCGCTGGACCTGATTCAGCGGCGGGTGGCCGCAGGTCGCGTGTCGGAGATCGATCGTTACATCGAGGCCGCCATGGGCTCGGCCAACCGCGCCGCCTCACTCACCCATCGCCTGCTTGCGTTCGCCCGTCGCCAGTCGCTCAATCAGTGCCCCGTGGACGTCAATCACATGGTGGCGTCGATGGAAGAGTTGCTGCGCCGCACCATCGGCGAAAGCATCGAGCTGGAAGTCGATCTGCACGGGACCTCGTGCCTGACCAACACCGATGAGCACCAGCTGGAAAACGCCTTGCTCAATCTGGTGATCAACGCCCGCGACGCGATGCCCGATGGCGGCAGGCTGCTGATCCAGACTGAACTGACCCACATTGCCCTGTTGCAGGATGCGCTGGCGCCGGGCGACTACGTGCGCCTTCGCGTGCAGGACACCGGAATGGGCATGTCCAGCGAAGTCATCGCTCGGGCTTTCGATCCGTTCTTCACCACCAAGCCGATCGGGCAGGGCACCGGGCTGGGCCTGTCGATGGTCTACGGCTTCATCAACCAGACCGGCGGCCGGGTCAATATTTCCAGCGAAGAAGGGCGCGGCACGCGGATCGATTTGCTGCTTCCCTGTCATGAGGCTGCCGCAGAGTGTGCGCCCGTCGTGAACCCCAGCATCGAGCCGCCTCGCGCCAGTCAGGGCGAGCGCGTGCTGGTGGTCGAAGACGAGCCCGATGTGCGCATGCTGGTGGTGGATGTGCTGAAGGAGCTGGGTTACCGCGTGATCGTGGCCTGTGACAGCCATGAGGCACTCCCGGTCTTGCAGGGCAGCGATCCGGTCGATCTGCTGGTGACGGACGTCGGACTGCCAGGCTTGAATGGTCGTCAACTGGCGGAGGTGGCCCGTCAGCATCGCCCCGGGCTGAAGGTTCTGTTCATGACCGGCTATGCGCGAGAGGCCGAGGTGCGTGGCGACTTTCTCGACGATGGCATGGATCTGCTCACCAAACCCTTCAGCATCGATGAACTTGCGGTGCGCGTGCGAAGCCTGATCGAGTCAGACTGAACGCGCCTTCCCCGGCCCCGACGGTCCCTCAACAACGTCTTCTATTAATAAAGCATCCTTATAGTCAAAACCAATCGTTAGCATGAGCTTTGCCAATGAGTTCTTGCCGACGATTTTGCGTAGTATCCTCCCCATCGAATTTGTAGCACCCATTTCCACAACCCTCAGGAGATTCACTGATGCCTATCATCAACAGCCAAGTCAAACCGTTCACGGCAACTGCTTTCAAGAACGGCAACTTCGTAGAAGTGTCGGACGCCGACCTGAAAGGCAAATGGTCTGTGGTGTTCTTCTACCCGGCTGACTTCACCTTCGTTTGCCCAACCGAGCTGGAAGACCTGGCGGACAACTACGCCGAGTTCCAGAAACTGGGCGTCGAAATCTACAGCGTTTCCACCGACACTCACTTTGCTCACGCTGCCTGGCACAACACTTCGCCAGCCATCGGCAAAATCCAGTACACCATGATCGGTGACCCAACCCTGAAAATCTCCCGCAACTTCGACGTCCTGATCGAAGAAGCAGGTCTGGCTGACCGCGGTACGTTCGTGATCAACCCGGAAGGCGAAATCAAAATCGTCGAACTGAACGACGGCGGTGTTGGCCGTGACGCTTCCGAGCTGCTGCGCAAAATCAAGGCGGCCCAGTACGTCGCTGCTCACCCGGGCGAAGTCTGCCCAGCCAAGTGGAAAGAAGGCGAGGCCACTCTGGCACCGTCCCTGGACCTGGTTGGCAAGATCTAAGTCGTCATGACCGGAGCGGGGGCGATGAGCCCGTAGGCACGTAAACCGCATCGCCCCCAAAAAACGCCCGGGCGGTTATCGCTCGGGCGTTTTTTTTTGTAGAACTCGCTGGATTCCGAAGCGGATCCAGACCCTGAAAGTGAAGAAGGAAGCCGAACCATGTTGGACGCCAATCTTAAAGCTCAGTTGAAATCTTACCTGGAGCGGATCACTCGCCCGATCGAGATCATTGCGTCCCTTGATGACGGCGCAAAATCCCAGGAAATGCTGGCCCTGCTCAATGACATCGTCAGCAGCTCCGACAAGATCACCCTGGACACCAATGGCAGCGATGCCCGCACGCCGTCCTTCGCCCTGAACAGCCCGGGCCAGGACATCAAGCTGCGCTTCGCCGGTCTGCCAATGGGCCACGAATTCACCTCGCTGGTGCTGGCACTGCTGCAAGTCGGCGGTTACCCGTCCAAATCCTCCGAGGAAACCATCGAGCAGGCCCGTAGCCTGACCGGTGAGTTCAAGTTTGAAACCTACTTCTCGCTGACCTGCCAGAACTGCCCGGACGTGGTTCAGGCACTGAACCTGCTGGCCGTGCTCAACTCGAACGTGCAGCACGTCGCCATCGAAGGCAGCCTGTTCCAGCAAGAAGTCACCGACCGCCAGATCATGTCGGTGCCGAGCATTTACCTGAACGGCGAACTGTTCGGCCAGGGCCGCATGAACCTGGAAGAGATTCTGGCGAAGATCGACACCAGCGCCGGTGATCGTCAGGCCGAGAAGCTGAACGCCAAAGAAGCCTTCGACGTTCTGGTCGTCGGCGGTGGCCCAGCCGGTTCCGCCGCAGCGATCTACGCTGCCCGTAAAGGCATTCGCACCGCCGTGGCAGCCGAGCGTTTCGGTGGCCAGGTGCTGGACACCATGGCGATCGAGAACTTCATCTCGATGCAGCATACCGAGGGGCCGAAGCTAGTGGTCGCCCTCGAAGAGCACGTCAAGCAGTACGAAGTGGACGTCATCAACCTGCAGCGCGGCGAGCAGTTGATTCCGGGCAAGAATGGCGAGCTGCATCAGGTCAAGTTCGCCAGCGGCGGCGTGCTGAAAGGCAAGACCGTTATTCTGGCGACCGGCGCACGCTGGCGTGAAATGAACGTCCCGGGCGAGCAGCAATACCGCAACAAGGGCGTGGCGTACTGCCCGCACTGTGACGGTCCGCTGTTCAAAGGCAAGCGCGTCGCGGTGATTGGCGGCGGCAACTCCGGCGTCGAAGCGGCCATCGACCTGGCCGGTATCGTCTCCCACGTGACCCTGCTGGAATTCGACGCCAACCTGCGTGCCGATGCGGTGCTGCAACGCAAGCTGCACAGCCTGCCCAACGTGACGGTCCTGACCAGCGCGCTGACCACCGAAGTCACCGGTGACGGCCAGAAAGTCAACGGCCTCCGCTACAAGAACCGCCTCACCGGTGAGGAAATCACCGTTGAGCTGGAAGGCATCTTCGTGCAGATCGGCCTGCTGCCGAACACTGAATGGCTCAAGGGCACCGTCGAGCTGTCGCCACGGGGCGAGATCATCATCGACCAACGCGGTGAGACGTCCATTCCGGGCATTTTCGCTGCCGGGGACGTGACCACCGTGCCGTACAAGCAGATCGTGATCGCGGTCGGCGAGGGCGCTAAAGCCTCCCTCAGCGCCTTCGACCACCTGATCCGCACCAGCGCCCCGGCGTGATGGTTTATTAGTGGGACCGGCTTCAGCCGGGAAGACTTCGGTTGCCACATCGCAAAAATGATGGCGTACACACCGGCCTCTTCCCGGCTAAAGCCGGTCCCACTAAAAGCAAAACCTCATGAGCGATCATGAGGTTTTTTTTGTGCTGTCATTTAGGCGACCCCGCCTTGTGGAGCCGGGCCTGCATGATATTCTCGCGCCCGTTTTCAACTCTGCCGTGGGATCCCCCGTGAAATTCATCCACCAACGCGAACACCTGAATGAAGGCGACATCGTGGTGATCGAGTCCTCGAACGCCTGCAATATCCGCCTCATGAGTGACGCCAACTTCCGCAGCTTCAAGAACGGCGGTCGCCACACTTATCACGGCGGCGCCTTCGACCGCTTTCCGGCGAAGATCGTCGTGCCCAGCACCGGCTTCTGGAACATCACTCTGGACACGGTCACCCAACGGGCGATCAGTGTGACGCGCAAGCCCAACCTCAAACACTCGATCAAAATCGTGCGCCGGACAGGCTCAAAGCTTCAAAACTGAGTGGCTGATGACTGCGCATTCAGCGGCGCGAATCAGGCCCGCCATTGCAGCGGGCCTGGGGCAGGGGGGTCAGAGTTTCGGCAGCTGACCGATGCGGCCCATCATCTCGGTGACGATCTGCAAGTCCAGCAGGAACTGCTCGGTGGTCTTGAACTCGGCGTCGGTGTGACCGGTGTATTTGACGTCGGGTTTAGCCAGACCGAACTGCACGCCGTTGGGCAGCTCATGCACGGACGTGGCGCCGGCGGAAGTGCCGAACTTGTGCTCCATGCCCAGGTTCTCGGTGGCCACGGCCAACAGCGCCTTGACCCACTCGCCCTCGGGATTGCGGTACATCGGCTCGGCGATCGAGTAATTGAAGCCTGGCGTGATATGGCTCTGCTGGGTCCAAGCGGTCAGCTTCTGTGCGATTTCCGCCTTCAGCGCTTCCGGTGATTTGCCCCTTGGCACGCGCAGATTGACTGCCAGTTTGAAGGCCTTGTCGTCCATCGCCACGTAAGTCAGCGAGGCCGTCAGCGGGCCCATGAACTCATCACTGAAGCCGACGCCCAGTTTGGCGCCCAAGTAGTCCAGGCCCCAGTTGTCAGCGGCGTAGCGCGCGGCGTCGGTGATCGCGTTGTGCTTGAGCGCGACCTTACCGTCCAGGCCGTTGATGAAATCGAGCATCCGCGCCACCGGGTTGACCCCCGATTCTGGCTCGGAAGAATGCGCCGACACGCCGGTGACGGTCAGCTTGACGTCCTTGCCGGCCACTTCCGCGTCGACCTTGAAGTTGCCGCCGTTGCGCTGGGCGTACTCGGCGCCGGCTTTCTGCAACTCGGCCGCGAGTTCAGCGGGTTGATCGCTCACCAGCGTGACGACCGATTTTGACGGGATCTGGTTAGTGGCCATGCCGCCGGTCATCGAAGTGATTTCCGCGCCCGTGCCTTCGGCGGTGCGACGGGCGAAGCTGGCCATGACCGTACCGTAGCCCTTTTCCGCGATGACCACCGGGTAGCTGCCGTCGAGCGCCAGGTTGTAGGCCGGCGTCGGGTTGCGCTCGAAATAGTAGGGAATGGCGTCGCCGGAGGTTTCTTCGGTGGTGTCGATCAGCAGCTTGAAGTTGCGCGCCAGGGGCAGCTTTTCTTCCTTGATCACCTTCATGGCGTAGAGCGCGACGACGATGCCGTTCTTGTCGTCCTCGGTGCCGCGCCCGTACATGCGGTCGCCGATCAGGGTGATTTTGAACGGATCCAGACGAGTGCCATCGGCCAGCACCCAGTTGTCCAATGTGACCGGCACGACGTCGGCGTGGGCATGAATGCCGACCACTTCAGGGCCCGCGCCCTCAAGGGAGATTTCATACACGCGGTTGTCGATGTTACGGAAGGTCAGGTTGAACGACTGCGCGAGGGTTTTGATTTTCTCGGCCATCTTGATGAACGCCGGGTTGTCGTGCTGTGCGACGCCTTCAGTCTGGAACGTAGGAATGGCGACCAGCTCGCGCAGAGTTTCGGTGGCGGCGCTGCCGTATTTCACCCGCGCATAAATCCCCAGCAGGCGATGGATATCGTTCTGCTCATCGGCGGACAGCTTTTTATTGCCGAGGAAGGCATTAATCGCTGGCTCGATGCCGGCAGCCTTGACGACGTCGGTGGTGCTGATCGTCTTGAGGAATTGGCGGAAATCCGTGACCGCGTTTTCTTTGAGACTGCCGACAATCGTGCTGCTCTGTTGCGCGGTGAGGTTGGCAAAGGCAGCCGGTGCAAAGGCGGAGACGCCGGCGAACATCAAAGTGGCGGCGGCGAGTTTTTTGAGTGAAAAGTCCATTGGGTGGGGCATTCCTTGGCAGGCATGTTGAGAGAAATGTCTGATCATTCGATCAGAAACCACCGCACGCTACCATCGCCGGTGGAGCAGGGGGAGTCCTCATGGCGATATCTGTCGCCTTCAAGGGGAAAAGCGGCGCAGAACCGTAAATGACTCAGGCCATTGAATGGCCTGAAAAAATAGGCGTGAACCCGCCTCGCTCATACGCCATAACCGTCTACGCTGATGGCGCAGCGCGACGGCATGGTGTTGATGTACATGGTTTTCCGTAGCCGCAAACCTTTCAGGCGCTACCACGCCCGGCTATCTCACTGAGGAACTCCATGAAACTGCGTCAATACGCTGACCGGACGCTGCGTGCGTTGCTGGTCATGATGAGTGTAGGCATCTGCCAGGCGGCAGAGCAGCAGCGTGTGAACATCGGTTCGTTGAACATGACCGGCGGCAAGATCACCCGTTGCGACTTGGGTTATCGCACCTACGGCACCCTGGCAGAAGATCGCAATAACGTCGTGCTGGTGACCACCTGGCTCGCCGGGCGGACGTCCGACCAGGGCGACATGATCGGCCCCGGCAAGTTGGTCGACACCAATCGCTGGTACGTGGTGGCGATGGACGCTATCGGCAACGGCGTGTCGTGCTCGCCGTCCAACAGCCTCAGCGCGCCGCGCCTGAAGTTTCCGCAGTTCGGTATTCGCGACATGGTCAAGGCGCAGCATCGCTTGCTCGCCATGTACCTGGGCATCGATCACGCCCACGCCATCGTCGGCATTTCCATGGGCGGCATGCAGGCCTTGCAGTGGGCGGTGATGTACCCGGACTTCGCCAGCAAGGTGGTGACCATCGTTGGCACGCCACACCCGACCGAGCGCGATCTGCAGGCATGGAATGCAGAACTTGCCGCCATCGAACACGCGCCGGGCTGGAACAACGGCAACTATGGGCCGGGCACGGTGTTCAAGCAGCTCACGGCGGTACACAACGGTTATCTATGGACACCGGAGCGTGCTGCAGCCAAGCCGGCGGGGAACAGGCCTGCGCCTGGCGGCAACGTTCCTGCTTCAACAGGTGGCCAGCCGTTCAGTACGGTCGACTGGTACCGGCAATTGCAGGCGATGACGTCCTTTGATCTGTTGCGTCAGGGCGATATGGCCGCGCTGGCCGGTAAGATCAAGGCGCAGCTGTTAGTCATCACGTCAGAACGGGACCGCATGGTAGACCCGGCGCCTTCCAAGGCGCTGGCCGCTCAAAAGCGCGCGCAGTTGCTGGTGCTCAACAGCGATTGCGGGCACATGGCGCCGGCGTGTGAAGCAGACAAGGTGAATGAGGTGGTGAAGGCGTTCCTTAAATAGGACGGCGGCCTCCGGTTGTCAGCGGTGCACTGGCCAGTACGGCAAGCCGGCGGCGAGAACCTGCCGCAGACGGCAAGCATTGTCGATTACGCGGCTCATCACGCCCTGGCGCGTGGTCTGCAGGCCAGTGCTGGCGGGCCTTTCAGGTGGATCAGGCGGTATGGCATCGGTTTTGCTGCTGTCGGGGTACATCGGACAACCTGAACAGGAGGTGAAAGATGTTAATCGGCAACAGTGCCATCCAGCAGTTCGTGTCGAAGGCTGTAAGCCACACCCATTACGCCACGACGGACACGGATGCCTACAACAGCGCCATGGCCGGCGCTGCCACACCCGTGGCGGCGATTGCGAGCAATGGTGAAGGCGCGGCGCAAAGCAGCAATGACGGCAAGCAGGGCTACGACGAGTCGTTTGCCAAAATGATGGTGAACCTGAAAGCAGCGGCGGCCAACACGGCGTCGTCGGTGACGGACGATGACAAGGCAGCCGCGGCTGCGGCGTTTGTGTCCAGCGCTGACAAGCAGGTCGCGTCGTCTGACAGCGTCAGTAAGACCGTCTCCGATGAACTGGCGGCCAGCGATGGCACGGCGGGTTCTGACGGCGCGGGTTCGGTGAAGGATCAGTTTCTGTCCTACATGAACCAGACCGACGCGGAGAAGGTGCGGCAGCGGTTGACGGGTGTCAGCAAGGCGGAATACGACGCCATGACGCCGGAAGAGCAGGCAGCGGTGGACAAGCAGGTGACCGAGCTGCAGAAGCAGAAGACGGATCAGCAGGTCGCTGAGCGGGAGGTGAAGACCAGGATCGCCATGGCAAAGGCGGAAATGGCCTGATCTGTTGGCGCCTCGGGTGCTCTGCCTAACGGCAGAGCGTTTCGCCTTCGGCGAGTTACTTGGAAAAGCACCCCAAGTAACCAAGGGTGCTTGCTCTCGGTTTGGCCCGACTTCGTCGGGTTCCTTCACTCCGGTCCCGCTCCGTGGGCCCGCGCCGAACGGACATCCATGTCCTGACGGCGCTCTCGCCGCATCCATGCGG